>DAIQRN010000480.1:0-2452 GCA_036786185.1 Acidovorax sp.
GACGCCGCGGCCCCCAGCGCCTGGGATGCGCCGCCCGCGCTGCGCAGCTCGCCGCTGCTGCAGGAGAAGATCCCGGACGCCGTGCGGCCACAGCTGCCCGTTTTTGTGACCGGCGACCGCATCAGCGGCCAGACCGACCTGAACACGCTGATCGAAGGCCATGCCGAGCTGCGCCGTGGCGACACCATCATCCGCGCCGACCGGCTGGACTACAACGTGCCCGAAGACCTGGCCAAGGCCCGCGGCCAGGTGCGCATCAACCGCGCGGGCAATGTCTATGAAGGCACGGCGCTGGAGCTGCGCGTGGATGCGTTCGAGGGCTTCTTCAGCGATGCGCGCTACCGCTTCCTGGCCACGCAGGCGCACGGCGAGTCCACGCGCGTGGACTTCATCGACAAGGACCGCAGCGTGGTGCACAACGCCACCTACACCACCTGCGAGCGCGACAACACCGACAGCTGGCAGCCCGACTGGGTGTTGCGCGCGGGCACCATCCACATCGACAACGAGGAAGAGGTGGGCTCGGCCGAGGACGCGGTGCTGGAGTTCAAGGGCGTGCCCCTGCTGGCCGTGCCCTACATCACCTTTCCGCTGTCGGACAAGCGCAAGTCCGGCCTGCTGCCGCCCACCATCGGCCTGGACAGCCGCGATGGCCTGGCCTATTCGCAGCCCTACTACTGGAACATCGCCCCCAACCGCGACGCCACGCTGCGCACGGCCCTGCTGACCAAGCGCGGCGTGAACCTGGGCGGGGAGTTCCGCTACCTGGAGCCCAGCTACCACGGGCAGATCAGCGGCGACCTGCTGCCCGGCGACCGCCTGCGCGACCGGCTGCGCTGGAACTTCTCCGGCCAGCACTCCGGCGCTTTCGACACCGCCATCGGCGGGGGGGGCCTGAACATCAACGTCAACCGCGTGAGCGACGACAACTACTGGCGCGACTTTGGCCGCGCCTCCGAGCCGCTGCGTCAGCGCCTGCTGCCCGGCGACGCCAGCCTGCATTGGGGCGGCAAGGACATGACGGCCCTGGTGCGCACGCTCAAGTGGCAGACGCTGCAGGACGTGAACGCGCCCATCGTGCCGCCGTACGACCGCATGCCGCAGATGCAGTGGCGCTACACGCCCTCGCAGCTGGGTGGCGGGCTCGATGCCAGCGTGGAGCTGGACACCACGCGCTTCCAGGCGAACCGGGCGCTGACCGGGCAGCCCAATGCCCACCGCAGCTACGCCATGGCGCAGATCAGCCGGCCGTTTCTGGCTCCGGCGGGCTTCATCACGCCGCGCCTGCAGCTGCATGCCACCACGTACCAGTTTGATACGCCGCTGATGAACGGCGAGCGCTCGGCCCACCGCACGCTGCCCACCTTCAGCCTGGACAGCGGCCTGGTGTTCGAGCGCGATGCCCGCTACTTCGGTCGCGCCTTTTTGCAGACGCTGGAGCCGCGCGCGTTCTACACCTACACGCCCTACCGCGACCAGAGCCGCCTGCCCGTGTACGACACGGCCGCCAACGACTTCAACTTCGCCACCATCTATACCGAGAACGCTTTTGGCGGCAACGACCGCTTGGCCGACAATAACCTGCTCACGCTGGGCGTGAGCACGCGCCTGCTCGACCCCGACAGCGGTGCCGAGGCCGCGCGCTTTGGCATTGCGCAGCGTGTGCGCTTCTCCGACCAAAAGGTGACGCTGCCCGGCGTCGCTCCTGTGAGCGAGCGGCTGTCGGACGTACTGCTGGGCGCAGGCATCACCTGGACGCCGCAATGGGGCTTTGACTCCACGGTGCAGTACAACCCCAAGACACGCCGCTCCATCCGCTCCACCATCGGCGCGCGCTACAGCCCCGGCAACTACCGCACCGTCAGCGCGGCCTACCGCCTGCAGCGTGGCACCAGCGAGCAGATCGACGTCGGCTGGCAGTGGCCGCTGAACGCCCTGTGGGGCGGCGACAAGGACACGGGCAAGGCGGCAGGCCAGGGCAGCGGGCGCTGGTACAGCGTGGGCCGCCTGAACTACAGCCTGCAGGACAGGAAGCTCGTGGACACCGTGGTGGGCCTGGAATACGACAGCTGCTGCTGGATCGGCCGCGTGGTACTGGAGCGCCTGCAAAGCGGCGTGACCACGGCCAACACCCGGCTGCTGTTCCAGATCGAGTTCGTGGGCTTCTCCCGCCTCAGCCTGGGCTCCAGCCCCCTGGACACCTTCAAGCAGAATGTGCCGCGCTACCAGGCCTTGCGCGAGCAGGTCAGCACGCCCAGCCGCTTCAGCACCTATGACTAGACCCCTGCGCTGCGCCAGGGCCTGCGCCGTGCCAGGCGACCAGCGCCAAGGACGCTAAGGAAGTGAATATGAAATACAGAGCATTTGCCCTGGCCGCCCTGGCCATTTTTCTGGCGCAAGGCGCCGCCGCGCAGGGCCTGCGGGCGTCGGGCGCGTCGGCGGGCACGGGGCT
>DAIQRN010000056.1:0-4609 GCA_036786185.1 Acidovorax sp.
ACGATGCCGGTGGGGATGTGCGTCAGGCGCACGGCCGAGTCGGTCTTGTTGATGTGCTGGCCGCCCGCGCCGGATGCGCGGTAGGTGTCGGTGCGCACGTCGGCCGGGTTGATGTTGATCTCGATCGAGTCATCAATCTCGGGGTAGACGAACAGCGAGGCGAACGAGGTGTGGCGGCCGCCCGAGCTGTCGAACGGGCTCTTGCGCACCAGGCGGTGCACGCCGGTTTCGGTGCGCAGCAGGCCGTAGGCGTATTCGCCTTCGATCTTGATCGTGGCGCTCTTGATGCCGGCCACGTCGCCCGCGGTTTCTTCTTCCACCGTGGCCTTGAAGCCCTTGCGCTCGGCGTACTTGAGGTACTGGCGCAGCAGCATGCCGGCCCAGTCGCAGGCCTCGGTGCCGCCGGCACCGGCCTGGATATCGACAAAGCAGTTGAGCGGGTCGGCCTCGTTGCGGAACATGCGGCGGAACTCCAGCTCCTCGATGAGCGGGCGCAGCTTGGCCGTCTCGGCCTCGATGGTCATGAGGCCGGGCTCGTCGCCTTCTTCCTTGCTCATCTCGTACAGCTCGGTGTTGTCGGCCAGCTCGCGCGTGAGCTTGTCGAGCGTGACGACCACGCTGGAAAGCGACTTCTGTTCCTTGCCCAGCTCCTGGGCCTTCTTCGGATCGTTCCAGACGGCTGGGTCCTCCAGCGATACGTTTACCGTGCGCAGGCGTTCGTACTTGGCATCGAAGTCAAAGATACCTCCGTAACTCTTGCGTGCGCATAGCCAGGTCTTCGAGGGTGTTGCCGATGAGATTGATGCGTTCTGCTTCCATGGTGTTGTCCTGGGTGTTGGGGGGAATAACCCGCAATTTTCTCATGGGACAGTTCTGCATCTTCGCCAATGCCCTCATGGAGCCGGGGACGCGAGGTGGCTATCAAAAATGATAGCTGCTAGCGCTTTGTGGTTGAGCGCTGGAGGCCAATTTCATTGAAATCATGCAGAAGCGCCGTTCAGAAACCGCTCAATGAGCTGCGCCACCTGCGCGGGTTGGTCGTGGTGCAGCATGTGGCCCGCGTCCTGCACCACGGCGGTACGGCAGTCGCGCACATGGGTCAGGCGCTGGTGGTATTCCTGCAGCGTGTACTTGTCTTTCCACCAGCGGCCCAGGCTGTCGTCGCTGGCTTCCACCGAGAGCACGGGGGCGGTGATGGCGGCGTACAGGGCCAGGGCCTCGTCCACGCGGTAGAGCTGGGCGCTGGTGATCTTGTGCGCCGCGTCGCCCGCGATGGCCCAGCGGCCGCCGGGCTGCTCGGTGGCCCAGTGGCGGGCCAGCCAGGCGGCCTTGTCTGCGGACAGGCGCGGGTTGGTTTTCATGAGGCGCTGGGCCACGCCCTCGGCGCTGTCGTAGTCCTTGAGGGCCATTTCGCCGCGCTCGAGCTGGCGCAACTCGTCCATCCATTGGGCGTAGCGGCCAGGGGCCTGCGCGGGGCGGGTGGCGGGCAGGCCAAAGCCTTCTAGATTGATCAGACGGCGGATGCGCTCGGGGCGCACGCCCGCATACATCATGGCCACGTTGCCGCCCATGCTGTGGCCCACCAGGTCCACCGCCTGGCCGGGCGCGTAGTGGTCCAGCAATTGGTCCAGGTCGGCCAGGTAGTCAACAAACTGGTAATGGTCGCAGGGCGTGGGTAGCGTGCTGTGGCCAAAGCCGCGCCAGTCGGGCGCGATGATCTGGCGGCCTGCGGCAAAGACCTGGCTGAACGCATCCACCACGAACTGGTAGGAGGCGCCCACGTCCATCCAGCCATGGGCCAGCACCAAGGGGGTGGTGCCGGGTGCCGCCTCGCCCCACAGGCGGACGTGGTAGTTCAGGGTGCGGATGGCAACGGTTTCGGAGCGGGAGGGACGCAGGGGTTGGTACATGGGGTGATTATTCCGTGCGGGCCGGTGGTGCGTCAGTCAAGGCTGGGACAAGGCGCCGCGTGGCCTTTGCCGGTGTAGGTGGAAACCCGACAGCCCGTCGGACTGATGTGCCGCATCAGAAACAATGATTGGCCTTCGGGCGGGCACGGCCCTAGAGTGGCCTCTGATTTCAACCAGAACATGAGGAGACATCCATGCAACGCAGCATTCTCGCGGGGGCCCTGGCCGCCACGCTTTTCGGTGCGACTTCGCTCGCTGGCGCGGGCACCGTCACTGTGCTGACCTCGTTTCCCAAAGAGCTGACCACGGCTTACCAAAAGGCTTTCGAGGCGCAGAACCCGGGCATCAAGATCGAGATCCTGAACAAGAACACCACGGCGGCGATTGCCTATGTGCGTGAGCTGGCCGAGGGCCAGCGGCCCGACATCATGTGGGCATCGGCCCCCGACGCCTTCGAGGTGCTGGCGCGCAACAAGCTGCTGCAGCCCGCGCCGGACACCAAGAACCCCGCGGCACCCCCCAAGATCGGCAACTACCCGCTCAACGATCCCAATGGCCTGTACTACGGCCAGGCGCTGGCGGGCTACGGCATCATGTGGAACACGCGCTACCTGCAGGCCAACAAGCTCCCCGCGCCCAAGGAGTGGAGCGATCTGACGCGCCCCGAATACTTTGGCCACGTGGCCATTTCGTCGCCGTCGCGTTCGGGCACCACGCAGCTCACGGTCGAGACCATCCTGCAGGGCGAGGGCTGGGACAAGGGCTGGGCGCAGTTGCTGGCCATGATGGGCAACGCCGCCGCCGTGACCGACCGCAGCTTTGCCGTGCCCGATGGCGTGAACAACGGCCAGTACGGCATTGGCATCGTGATCGACTTCTTTGGCCTGGCGGGCAAGTACTCGGGCTTTCCGGTGGACTTTGCCTACCCCAGCATGACGGCCGTGGTGCCGGCCAACATTGCCCTGATCGCTGGCAGCAAGAACCCCGAGGAGGCCAAGAAGTTCATGGCCTTCAGCATGTCGTCCGCGGGCCAGCAGTTGCTGTTCGACCCCAAGATCAGCCGCCTGCCCATCCTGCCCTATAGCCAGCTCAAGGCGCCTGCGGGCTACCCGGTGCCGCAGGATGTGGCCAAGCGTGCCAAGGTGCAGTTTGATGCCGAACTGTCCGAGGCGCGCTACCAGGTGGTGACCAGCCTGTTCGACCAGATGGTGACCTTCCGCCTGAAGGAACTGCAGGCCGCCACCAAGGCGATCCAGGAGGCCGAAAAGGCCCTCAAGGCCAAGCCCAACGCCAAGGGCAGCGAGCTGGTGCTGCAGGCGCGCAACCTGGCCTACGCACCGCTGGTGGGAGCCGACAACGTCAAGGACGAGGCCTTCCTGGAGCTGTTCCGCAAGAACCGGCGCGATGTGGCGGTGTCCAAGCAGCTCACCGGCCTGGAGCAAATGTGGGGCAGCAAGGCGCGTGACAACTACGAACGTGCAGACCAGCTGGCCAACGATGCCCGGGCCCTGGCCAAGTAAATCTCCCACACCTTCTGTACTCCACGGCGCGCCACCCGGCGCACCTTGACGGAACACACCTATGACCGCTGTTACCACGGAGCCCGGCATGGCCGGGGGCTCCGCTGCACCCCCGCGCCTGTGGCGCGCGTTCACGGGCGTCGGGCCCTGGATCGCCTTTGGCCTGATCCTCGCGTTTCTGGCGCTGTTCCTGCTGATTCCGGTGGGGATGGTGATCTACACCGCCTTCATCAATGAGGCGGGCGGGCTGACGTTCGGCCACTTCGGCAACTTCTTTGCGCAGACCGTCTTTCGCGAATCGTTCTTCAACAGCCTCATCGTCTCGCTGGCCAGCGTGTTCTTTGCCAGCCTGATTGCGGTGCCGCTGGCGTACCTCACGGTGCGCTTCGAGTTCCGCGGCGCGCTGCTGATCCAGACGCTGGGCGTGCTGCCGCTGATCATGCCGCCCTTCGTCGGCGCGGTGGCCCTGCAACTGATCTTTGGCCGCAACGGCTCGGTCAACCTGCTGCTGAACGACTGGTTCGGCTTCACCATCCCCATCATGGACGGCCTCATCGGCGTGACCTTTGTCGAGAGCATCCACTACTTTCCGTTCATCCTGCTGAACCTGGTCGCATCGATGCGCAACATCGACGGCGCCATGGAAGAGTCGGCGCTGAACCTGGGCGCGCGCGGCTTCAGGCTGTTTCGCCGCGTGATCTTTCCGCTGGCCATGCCGGGCTATCTGGCCGGTGCGGCCCTGGTGTTCGTGAAGGTGTTCGACGACCTGGGCACGCCGCTGGTGATGGGCGTGACCAACATGCTGGCGCCCCAGGCCTACCTGCGCATCACCTCGGTGGGCATCGACGACCCGCTGGGCTATGTGATCAGCGTGATCATGATCGCGTTCTCCATCCTGGCGCTGTGGATGGCGGCGCGCGTGATGAAGGGCAAGGACTACGCCACGCTGCAAAAGGGTGGCAGCTCGCTGCAAAAGCGGCGCCTGTCGGCCTGGGAGTCGGTGCTGGCCTATGGCTGGATCGTGCTCATCCTGCTGGTTACGCTGGCACCGCACATCGGCATCCTGCTGATGTCGTTCTCCAAGGTGTGGAGCTTCTCGGTGCTGCCCGATGCCTACACACTGGAGCACTACGCCACGGTGTTCACCGACTCCAAGCAGATGATCGGCAACACGCTGCT
>DAIQRN010000056.1:4709-10271 GCA_036786185.1 Acidovorax sp.
CGGCGCCTGCCGTATGCGCTGCGCTCGTGCATGGCGGCGCTGCAGCAGGTGCATATCTCGCTGGAAGAAGCGGCGCAGAGCCTGGGCGCATCGCGCCTGTCCACCATCCGGCGCATCATGGTGCCGCTGATGATGGGCGGCATCCTGGCGGGCTTTGTCACCAGTTTCATCACGGCAGCGGTGGAGCTGTCGGCCACCATCCTGCTCGCGTCGGCACAAAGCCAGGCGCCCATGAGCTACGGCATCTACCTGTACATGCAAAGCATCTCGGGCCGTGGCCCGGGCGCAGCGCTGGGCGTGCTGGCCGTGGTGGTTGTGGGCCTGGGCACTTATTTCTCGCACCGCTTCGTGGAACGCTCGCGCACCACGGTGCAAGCCAAACAAGGTTGAAGTCATGCACCTGAACAAAGTCTCTCTCGAAGCCCGGCACATCAGCCTGAGCTATGGCAGCACAGAAGTGCTGCGCGACGTGAACCTGCGCATTGAACCGGGCGAGTTTTTTGCACTGCTCGGGCCCTCCGGCTCCGGAAAATCCACCCTGCTGCGGCTGATCGCGGGTTTCAACCAGCACCAGCGCGGCGAGCTGCTGGTGGATGGTTTGGACATCACCGGCACGCCGCCGCACGCGCGCAACGTGGGCATGGTGTTCCAGAACTACGCGCTGTGGCCGCACATGACCGTGTGGGACAACGTGGCCTTTGGCCTGGTGGAGCGGCGCGAGACGCGCGATGCCATCAAGCGCAAGGTCGGCGCCGTGCTCGAACTCGTGGGCCTGGCCGACTATGCCCAGCGTCGGCCGGGCCAGCTCTCGGGCGGTCAGCAGCAGCGCGTGGCGCTGGCGCGCACCGTGGTCATCGAGCCCAAGCTGCTGCTGCTGGACGAGCCCCTGTCCAACCTCGACAAGCAACTGCGCGTGCAGATGCGCGAAGAGCTCAAGAACCTGCAGCGCAAGCTGGGCCTGACCACCATCTTCGTCACGCACGACCAGGAAGAGGCCATGACCACGGCCGACCGCATGGCCGTGCTGGACAAGGGCATCCTGCAGCAGGTGGGCGCGGCGACGGGGCTGTATGACTTTCCCGTCAACCGCTTCGTGGCAGGCTTTGTGGGCACGGCCAACCTGCTTGAAGGCGAGGTGGTGTCGGTGGGGGGCGAGACGCTGGAGTTCCGCGTCGCGGGCCTGGGCAGCCTCACGTTGCCGCGCCCGGCCGACCCGCCCGCCGTGGGGGCTGCGGCGCTGGCTTTTCGGCCGCACCAGGTGAGCATCCGCGTGCGCGACGAGCAGGTGGATGCCTCGCGCCTGTGGCTCAACGGGCGGGTGGAGAGCGCCGAGTTCCTGGGCGAATTCTCGCGCTACCGCGTGCGCGTGGGCGAGGTGGCCATGGTCACCGACCAGCCGCACTATGCGGGCCTGGCGATGTTCGCACCGGGCTCCGAAGTGCGCCTGGGCATCGAGCCCACGCAGGTCCGGTTTCTGGACCGCTGAGCGGCGTTACGCTTGCCTGCATGGAGATTTACCAGCTACGTGCCTTTGTCACCGCCGCCACACTGGGCAACGTGACGCGCACGGCCGAGGCGCTGCACCTGACGCAACCCGCCATCACGGCACAGATCAAGGCCCTGGAGGAAGAGCTGGGCGTGGCCCTGTTCGACCGCCGCCCGGGCCGCATCAGCCTGACCCGTGCGGGCGAGGCCTTGCTGCCCGACGCCGAGCAGGTGCTGACGGCCGTGGGCCATCTGATGGGCAAGGCGCGCGACCTGCAGGGCGAGGTCACGGGTTCGCTCACCCTGGGCACCGTGGCCGACCCCGACACGCTGCGCCTGGGTTCGCTGCTGAGCGCGCTGGTGCGCAGCCTGCCGCTTTTGGAGATCCGCACGCGCAACGGTGCGGCTGAGGAGTTGCGCGAGCAGGTGGCCGCCGGGCTGCTTCAGGGCGCGTTCTACATCGGCCCCAGCGTCCCGCGGGAGGTGGCAGGCCTGGTGCTGCAGACCATCCACTACCGGATCGCCGGGCCCGCCAGCTTTGGCCCGCAGCTGCTGCACGCGGGCTGGCGCGACATCGCTGCCATGCCTTGGATCGGCGCGCCGCCGCTGCACCATGTGCAGACCCTGATGCGCGACATGTTCGCGCGCCAGGGCCTCACGCCGCACCAGGTGATCGAGTCGGATGAGGTCTCGCTGCCGCAAAGCCTGGTGCGCGCAGGGGTGGGCCTGTCGCTGCTGCGCGAGGACGTGGCGCTGCCCGCCAGCGAGCGCGGCGAGGTGGTGATCTGGCCGCACGCCCGGGTGGGCGCGCTGCTGAGCTTCATCTACCCGCGCGCGGCCGAGCATGACCCGGCCATCGTGGCCACCTTGCAGCTGCTGCGCACGGTGTGGGGACTGCCCACAGTGGGTTAGTCATCAAAAAAGTGAGCGCCTGGCGCTTGCCAGTATTGGGCTGGAGGCTATTTTTGCTTAAAGATTCCCCATCCGACGTGCCAGCGCGCTGGCGGTCAGCGCCCTGTCTGGCGGCCAGCGGTCGGCCGCCAGGCCATGGGCGTACACGGCCTCGCTGGCCGCGCGCAGGGCGCTGGCGCCTGCTGCCAGGCGCGCACCCACCATGCCGGCCAGCACATCGCCGGTGCCCGCGGTCGCCAGTCGGGCGTTGCCGGTGGGGTTGATGGCGGGCACCCGGTCGGGCGCCGCCACCGCGGTGCCGGAGCCCTTGAGCACTGCCACCGCATTGAACTGAATCGCCAACTGGTGCGCGGTACCCAGGCGGTCGGCCTGCACCTCGGCGGTGGACAAGCCCAGCAGTCGCGCGGCCTCCAGCGGGTGCGGCGTGAGCACGGTGGGCAGGCCATGCTGGCCCCGTGCCACCACCAGTGCATGCAGTGCGGCCTGGGCGGCAATGGCGTTGAGTGCGTCGGCGTCCAGCACCAGGCGCGCGGCGCGTGGGATGACTTGGGGGAGCACGCGCTCCACGGCCTGGCCGCCGCCACAGCCGCAGACCACGGTGAGTTGTTCCAGTGCCAGGGCCTCGAAACGGCGGAGCATGAGTTCGGGCTGCTGCGGGTCGATCTCCAAATGGCCGTTGTCCAGCAGTGCCACCAGCACCCGGCCCGCCCCGGCGTGCAGGGCGGCCGACGCTGCCAGCAGGGCTGCGCCGCCCATGCCCAGGCCGCGTTCGGCCAGGCCTTCGCCGCCCACCACCGCCACGTCGCCATAGCTGCCCTTGTGGCTGGCGTGGGCGCGGGGCGTGGCCACGGCCGGGCCGGACAGCCAGGCCGATGGCGGTGTATCGCGGCTGTCCACGCCCAGGTCGTCCCACCACACCGACCCTGCGGCGTCGCGTCCTGCGGCGGTGAACAGGCCGGGTTTCAGGGTGAGCAGGCTCAGGGTGTGGTGCGCGGGCTGGCGGTGGGTGGGGTGTTCCGCGTGGGGTGCCAGGCCGGGGGCGAACTGCCCGGTGTCGGCGTCCAGTCCGCTGGGCAGGTCAATGGCCAGCACCGGGGCCGGGCTGCGGCGCAGCGCGTGCAGGCAGGCCAGCAGGCGTGGGTCGGGCTGCCGGGCGGGGGCCGTGGCGCGGGATAAAACGCGGGACGAGGCGCCCAGGCCCAGCAGGGCGTCGATGCACAGGTCGGCGGCGGTGAGGTTGGTGGGGGGCGCGTCGGCCCACTGCAGATCGTGCTCGCAGTGCACGCCCGCGCCCTGGGCGCGCTGCCAGGATGCGCGTGCATCGGCCGGTGCGTGGTCTGGGTCGCCCAGCCAGGTCACCACCACCTGGCGGCCGCTGCGCTGCAGGTGCAGGGCGGCTTCCAGGCCGTCGCCGCCGTTGTTGCCGGGGCCGCAGGCGATCCAGACAGTGCGCGCATGCGGCGCCAGCGCCTGGGCCAGCCGGGCCACGGCCAGGCCTGCGCGCTGCATCAGCGTGTGCGGGGGCAGGGCTGCGGCAGCGGCCTGCTCGATGCGGCGGGTGGCCGCGGTGTTGTACAGCGGGTGGGGCTGGTGGGGCGCGATGCGGTGCATGGCGTGGCATTGTGCGCCGCGCTGCAGGGTGATGCGCGGTGTTGCCCGGTCAGAAGTGCCGCATGCCCAGCCCGTCCAGGCTGACCTCGGGTTCGCGCTGCGCGATCAGGTCGGCCACGGCCCGGGCGCTGCCGCAGGCCAGGGCCCAGCCGCCCGCGCCATGGCCGGTGTTGAGCCACAGGCCCGGCAGGCCGCTGGCGCCGACGACGGGCGCGCCGTCGGGCAGCAGGGTGCGCGCGCCGCGCCAGATCTGCAGGCCCGCCGACAGCTGTGCGCCGCCGGGGAACCAGTCGTTGAGCGTGCGGTACAGGCGCTGCAGCGTGGGCATGTGGTGTTCGGCATCTGCCCCGGTCAGCTCCGCGCCGCCCGCGATGCGCACGCGCTGGCCCAGGCGGGTGATGCTGATCTGCTGGGCCATGTCCACCACGCTGGCGCAGGGCGCGTGCGTGGCTTCGCGCAGCGGTGCGCTGACGGAGTAGCCATAGACCGCCGCCATCGGCAGCTGCAGGCCCAACGGGGGGAGTAGGGCGGCGCTGGCCAGGCCGGCGCACAGCACCACGGCGTCAAAGCGGCGCAGCTCGGCGTCGCCCTGCACGGCCACGCCGGTGGGGCTGCTGCTGACGCGGTCCACGCGGGTGCCAAAGGCAAAGTGCACGCCCGAGCCCTGCATGCCCTGGCGCAGCAGTTGCGCAAACAGGCGGCAGTTGCCCGCCCCGGCGCCGGGCAGGTGGATGGCGGCGGCCAGCGGGGCCTCGGGCGAGAGGCCGGGCTCGATCTTGCGCGCGGCGTCGGCGTCGATCTCGTGCGCCGCCACGCCTGCGTCGCGCAGCAGCTGCAGCGCGGGCTGCAGGGCGGCGTGCTCGGGTTCGCTGCGCAGCAGCACCAGGCGGCCTGCGCTGGATTCGAAGTCCAGCTTATGCCGGGCGGCAATGGCGTTGAGACGGCCCTGGCTGTACTGCGCCAGGCGCTCCAGCGCGGTAGCAGGCGCGCTGTGCTGGCGGGCATGGCGGCGCCAGCGCCACAGCCAGCCAAGATGGGTGCGCGAGAGGCCGCTCGCCAGCCGCAGCGTGGCATCGGCCCCCGTGAGCCGCAGCGCCCGGCCCCAGCCGGGCACGGCCCAGGGGTTGAGCAGATAGGGTGCCAGCAGGCCACCGGTGGCAAAACTGGCTTCTTCAGCGGCGGCGCTGCGCTGCTCGAAGACGGTGACTTCGTGGCCGTCGCTGGCCAGCTCGTACGCAGTGGTGACGCCGACAATGCCGGCGCCCACGATGGCGATCTTCATGAATATTGGTGTTTTTGGCCTCTAGCGCTTGATGGATAAGCGCTAGCAGCTATTGTTTTTGTAGTATTTGCTCGATCTGCTGGCCCACGTTCAGCACGGTGTCATCCCTGAGGGCCCCGTGCCAGACCATCAGCCCGACCGGGAGTTCCCCCGCCACATGGCAGGGCAGGGACAGCGCGCAGCCGTCCAGCATGTTGACCACGCTGGTGTTGCGCAACAGCAGGGCGTTGACGCGGAAGAACTCGGCGTCGCGCTCGCTGCCCGGCGCGACC
>DAIQRN010000481.1:0-2451 GCA_036786185.1 Acidovorax sp.
CACGGTGGTGCTGCCGTTCAGGATGTGGTCGCCGCTGAACAGCAGGGCGTCTTCGACCAGCAGCAGGCACAGGTGGTTGGCGGCGTGGCCGGGCGTGTGGATGACCTGCAGGGTATGGGTGATTTTGCCATCTGGCGCTTGTCCAGTAAGCGCTAGCAGCTCATTATTTTGTAGCGACCTGTCGGGCGTGAAGGCGCTGGCGGCGCGGGCCGTGGGGGCCGAGGGCAGGCCCAGGATGGGGGGCCGGGCCTTGCCCGCCTGCACGCACAGCGCCTGCAGCGGCGCGGCGCCGGGTGAATGGTCGGGGTGTGAGTGGGTGCACACAATCATGCGGATGTCGCCGCCCGCGGCGCGCCAGAGCTTGTCCAGGTGGCCGGGGTCGGCCGGGCCGGGGTCGATGGCGATGAAGCCCGTGGCCGGGTCGCCCACCAGGTAGCTGTTGGTGCCGGGCCCGGTCATCACGCCGGGGTTGGGGGCGGTCAGGCGCTGCAGGTTGCGCAGCAGGGGCACGGGGCGCTCGGTTTGCCAGTCCAGCGGGTGCACGATCTGCCCGTCGGGGCAGACCAGGGCCAGCTCGCCAAAGGGCATCTCGTCTTCCATGTAGCGCGCCTCCTTGCCCGCCAGCAGGCCTGCGCGCGGGCAGCTGACCCACAGCGGTTGCTCATTCGCCACGGCGTCGAGCACGGCCTGGGTGTTGTCGAACTTGGCCAGCCGCTGCAGCGTGCGGATGGTGGGGAAGATCATGAAGAACTGGCCTGCCTCGTGCCGCGCCAGTGCATCCGCCGGGCGCACCCACACGGGCTCGAACTGCTCGGCCTCGTCGGCCACGGGCTCCTGGGCCTCGGGCATGCGGGCCACGAGGAAGGGCACCTCGAAGCGGCGCGCCAGATCGCGGTCGGCCGTCCAGTGGGCAAGCAGGTACACGCTGTCGGCCGCCAGCCGCAGGCCGCGCGCCGTGCACTGCGCCACGAAGGGTTGGTGGCGGTCGATGGCGGCGATGTCCTGCGCATCCGCCATGCGGCCGTCGGCGTGGCGGGCCAGCAGAATGCCCAGTTCCTCAAAACTCTCGCGGATGGCGGCGATGGCCTGCGTCAGATGCAGGTCGCTCTGCGCGGGGCGGCGGTCGGCGGCGGCGTGCGATTGCGCGTCCAGCGCGTCGATGCCGCCGCCCGGGAACACGTAGGCGCCGGGCGCGAAGCTGGCCTGGGCCGAGCGGCGCGTCATCAGCACTTCGAGGCCGCCGTCCGCACCGTCGCGCAGCAGCAGCACGGTGGCGGCGGGGCGGGTGGCTACGGGTTCGCGGTGGGGGAGCAGTTGTTGGTGGGTGCGGGGCATTGGGCCATTATCAGGCGCGCGCAGGGATGTCCAGGCCCTTGGCCACGGCCGGGCGCTGGACGAACGCTGCCAGCACGCGCTCGATCTCCTTGAACTGGCCAAACTCCACGAGCTCGCCCGCGCCGTAAAAGCCCACGAGGTTGCGCACCCAGGGCCAGATGGCAATGTCGGCAACGGTGTACGTGTCGCCCACCACCCATGGGCGGCCCTTCAGGCGCTGGTCCAGCACGCCCAGCAGGCGCCTGGACTCGGCCACGTAGCGGTCGCGCGGGCGCTTGTCCTCATAGTCCTTGCCCGCAAACTTGTGGAAGAAGCCGAGCTGGCCGAACATGGGCCCGAGGCCGCCCATTTGCCACATCAGCCACTGGATGGTTTCGAAGCGCGCGGCGGCATCGTGCGGCATCAGCTGGCCGGTCTTGTCTGCCAGGTACAGCAGGATGGCGCCCGACTCGAACAGCGCCAGCGGCTTGCCGTCCGGCCCGTTCGGGTCCAGGATGGCCGGGATCTTGTTGTTGGGGTTGAGCGAGAGGAACTCGGGCGACATCTGGTCGTTGGTGTCAAAGCTCACCAGGTGCGGCTCGTAGGGCAGGCCCAGCTCTTCCAGTGCAATCGACACCTTCACGCCGTTGGGTGTGGGCAGGGAGTACAGCTGGATGCGGTCGGGGTGGCGCGCGGGCCATTTGCGGGTGATGGGAAAGCTGCTGAGATCGGCCATGGAAATCCTTGTCCTCAGGGAAAAAGCGCAAGCCTAATCCGAAGGCGCGCCCCGTGCAGGCTGTGGATAATCCGGCCCATGAAGATTCGCTTCACCAAGATGCAGGGCGCGGGCAACGATTTTGTGGTGCTCGACGAAACCCAGGGCCGCCTGGGGCTCTCCGCCGCCCAGTACCGCTTCCTGGCCGACCGCCATTTCGGCGTGGGCGCGGACCAGATCCTCACGGTGCGGCCTTCCCCCGCAGAGGGCATCGACTTCGAATACGTGATCCACAACGCCGACGGCGGCGAGGTGCAGCAGTGCGGCAACGGCGCGCGCTGCTTTGCGCGCTTTGTGCGCGACAAGGGGCTCACCGACAAGGACACCCTGCGCGTGCAGACCCAGGGCGGTGTCATCGCCCC
>DAIQRN010000482.1:0-2448 GCA_036786185.1 Acidovorax sp.
CTGGACGAAGGCCGCGCCAACCCGGCCGTGTCGCTGTACGTGACGGTCAACGAAGCCACGCTGGAGGTCACCGGCGCCGAAACCCGGCTGGAGCGCGTGCCGGTGGAGGTCAACTTCCGCCACGACCAGCTGGACCACATCGTGACCGAAGACTGGCTTGCCAATCCAGAAGTTCAATACGAAAACACGCCCCAGCACTTACTGGACAAGCGCGAACAGCTATCATTTTTGCACCGCTTTGCCCAACACCTCAAGGCCCAGCGCGAGGTGGTGCGCGGCAAGCCCGAGAACTTCACCCGGCCCGACTACAACTTCAAGCTGGTGGGCAACGACAAGGGCGAGCCCGACGGCAGCGAGCAGGTGCAGATCAGCACCCGCAAGCGCGGCGCGCCGCTGGATCTGATCGTGGCCGAGGCCGCCATCGTGGCCAACAGCACCTGGGGCCTGATGCTGGCCGAGCACGGTGTGCCCGGCATCTACCGCAGCCAGGCCAGCATGGCGCCCGGCGTGAAGGTGCGCATGGGCACCAAGGCGCTGCCGCACGCGGGCATTGGCGTCAAGGCGTACTCCTGGGCCACCTCGCCGCTGCGCCGCTATGTTGATCTGGTCAACCAGTGGCAGATCATTGCCGTGGTGCGCCATGGCAAGACCGCCGCGCTGGCCGCGCCCTTCAAGCCCAAGGACGCCGACCTGTTCTCCATCATCAGCAGCTTTGACGCGGCCTACAGCGCCTACAACGGCTACCAGGCCGGCATGGAGCGCTTCTGGACGCTGAAATACGTGGAGCAGAACGGCATTACCGAGCTGAATGCCACCGTCTTCAAGGAAGGCCCGGGCGGCAGCTTCCTGGTGCGGGCCGACGACATTCCGCTGGTCTTCCCGGTGCTGGGCGCGCAGAACCTGCCGCGCGGCGCGCGCCTGAAGGTCAAGCTGGGCGAGGCCGACGAGATCACGCTGGACATCCATGGCACCGTGATCGAGCGGCTGGACGACCCGGCCGATGCCAGCGACGACGGCCCGGTGGACGATGAGGCGGACGAGGAAGCCGTGGCGGGCCCGATCGCCATTGCGGTGGACGTGAACGAGGCCGACGCGACGACCCCCGATAATCCCGCCCTGTGAAACTGCTCTCCTTCCTCCGCTCCTTCAGCACGCTGCAGCTCGCGCTCGGTGTCTCGGTGGCCGTGCATGCCGCGCTCATCTCGGTGCGCTTCATCGACCCCGAGGGCTTCAACCGCGTGTTCCAGGACACGCCGCTCGAAGTCATCCTGGTCAACGCCAAGTCCAGCGAGCGCCCCGACAAGGCCCAGGCCATCGCCCAGTCCAACCTGGCGGGCGGCGGCGACGCCGAAAAGGGCCGCGCCACCAGCCCCCTGCCCTACACGGCGCTCACGGCCATTGGCGACGACTTTGAGGAAGCGCAGCGCAAGCTCGATGCCATGCAGGAGCAGCAAAGCCAGTTGCTGGCCCAGCTGCGCAAGCAACTGGCCACCATGCCCGAGCCCGACCCGCGCAAGCCCAGCCCAAGCGCCGACCAGGCCAACGAACAGGAAAAGCGCCGCCAGCTCGTCAAGCTGCTGGCCGAGATCGAAAAGCGCATCAACGAAGAAAACGCGCGCCCCAAGAAACGCTTTGTCAGCCCCTCCACGCGCGAGGGCAGCCACGCCATCTATTACGACGCCATGCGCCGCAAGATCGAGGACAAGGGCACCGAGAACTTTCCCGAGCAGGGCGGGCGCAAGCTCTATGGCGAGCTGATCATGATCGTCACCGTCAACCACGACGGCCGCGTGCTCGGCACCGAGGTCGTGCGCGGCTCCGGCAACCCCACGCTGGACCGCCGCGCCGAAGCCATCGCGCGCGCATCCGGCCCCTTTGGGCGCTTCACGCCCGAAATCCGCAAGGACATGGACCAGATGGCCATGGTGGCGCACTTCAAGTTCACGCGCGACCAGACCCTGGAGACCAACGTGCGATGACCCGCCCCGCCGACCTGTACTGCGTGATGGGCAACCCCGTGGAGCACAGCCGCTCCCCCGCCATCCACGCCCGCTTTGCCGAGCTGACCGGCGAGGCCGTAGCCTACGAGCGCCGCCTGCTGCCGCTGACCGGCTTTGCCGAAGGTGTGCGCGCCTTCATGGCCCAGGGCGGGCGCGGCTGCAACGTCACCGTGCCGTTCAAGACCGAAGCCTGCGCCATCGCCACCGAGCGCAGCGAGCGCGTGCAGCTGGCGGGCGCGGCCAACACCCTCATTTTTCAGCCCGACGGCCGCATTGCCGCCGACAACACCGACGGCCTGGGCCTGGTGGCCGACATCACGCGCAACGCCGGCGTGCCGCTGGCCGGGCGCGACGTGCTGCTGATCGGCGCGGGCGGCGCCGCTGCGGGCGTACTGGGGCCCCTGCTGCGCGCGGGCGTGCGGCATGTCACCGTCGCCAACCGCACACT
>DAIQRN010000483.1:0-2441 GCA_036786185.1 Acidovorax sp.
GCACGGCCGTGCTGAACAACCTGGAGTTCGATCACGCCGACATCTTTGACGATCTTGCAGCCATCGAGCGGCAATTTCACCATTTGGTGCGCACCGTGCCGCCCAGCGGCCGCGTGGTGGTGAACGGGCTGGAAGAGAGCCTGACCCGCGTGCTGCACCAGGGATGCTGGAGCGGGGTGAGCCGCTTTGGCGACGCCGTCAGCGACTTCGCCGCCGACGGCCCGCCCCACGCCTTCGACGTGCTGCACCGGGGCCAGAAGGTGGCGCGGGTGGAATGGGCACTGACCGGCGTGCACAACCAGCTCAATGCACTGGCCGCCATCGCCGCCGCACACCATGTGGGCGTGCAGCCCCGGGACGCCGCAGCGGCCCTGGCCACGTTTCAGAACGTCAAGCGGCGCATGGAACTGCGCGGCACCGTGGGCGGCGTGGCGGTGTATGACGATTTTGCCCACCACCCCACGGCCATCCGCACCACGCTGGACGGCTTGCGCCGCAGCATCGGCAGCACGGCCCGCATCCTGGCGGTGTTCGAGCCGCGCAGCAACACCATGAAGCTGGGCGCCATGAAGGCACAGCTGCCCTGGTCGCTGGAGAACGCCGATCTGGCCTTTTGCCACACCGCCGGGCTGGACTGGGACGCGGCCGAGGCCCTGGCCCCGCTGGGCCCGCGCGCGCAAACCGCCGCCCACATCGACACCCTGGTGCAGCAAGTCACCCAGGCGGCGCGCCCCGGGGACGTGATTGTGTGCATGAGCAACGGCGGCTTTGGCGGCATCCACGCCAAGCTGCTGCAATCGCTACAAAAATAGTAGCTATCAGCGCTTGATGGACAAGCGCTAGAGGTCTTTTTTACCTAGAACGTGACGGCCATGCCCGCCACGTCCACACGCACCACGGGCCGGGCCAGGGCCGCGCTGGTGGCGCGCGCAAAGTTGTGCGACCAGGCCGCGTCGGCCAGCAAGGCGGCGCCTGCCGCGCGGGCCACCGTCAGCACCTTGTCGGCCAGCAGCACCTTGCCGCTGGCGCGCAGGGGCTCGCAGTCCAGCGCAAGAAACTGCTCGTCCAGCCAGCGGCGGCCGGCCTCGTGGTCCATGGGTTCGGCGCTTTTCAGGTCGATACGAAACTCCTGGTTGCTGGCCAGGTGGACGGTGACTTCGCTGTGCATGGTGAGCGGCCTTTCTTGCTGTGCTGCGGCAAGTGTAGATCAGCGGGCGCGGCGCGCCTTGACCGCGTCGGAGAGCTGGGCCAGGGTCTGCAGCGAGTCATCCCAGCCCAGGCAGGCGTCGGTGATGCTCTTGCCGTATTCCAGCGCCGAGGGCACATCCTTGCCGGGCGTGAACTTCTGTGCGCCTGCGGTGAGGTGGCTCTCGATCATCAGGCCGAACACGCTGCGCGAGCCGCCCGCGATCTGCGTGGCGATGTCGCGCGCCACGTCCTTCTGCTTTTCGTGCTGCTTGCTGCTGTTGGCGTGGCTGCAGTCCACCATCAGCGTGGGGGGCAGCTTGGCGGCTTCGAGGTCCTTGCAGGCTGCGGCCACGCTGGCGGCGTCATAGTTGGGCGCCTTGCCGCCGCGCAGGATGACGTGGCAGTCCTGATTGCCCTTGGTGTTGACGATGGCGACCTGGCCATTTTTATGCACCGACAGGAAGTGGTGACCCCGGCTGGCGGACTGGATGGCGTCGGTGGCGATGCGGATGTTGCCGTCCGTGCCGTTCTTGAAGCCGATGGGCGCCGAGATGCCCGAGGCCAGCTCGCGGTGCACCTGGCTTTCGGTGGTGCGCGCACCAATGGCGCCCCAGCTGATGAGGTCGCCGATGTACTGGGGCGAGATCACGTCCAGGAACTCGCTGCCTGCGGGCATGCCCAGGCGGTTGATCTCGATGAGCAACTGGCGCGCAATGCGCAGGCCCTCGTCGATGCGGTAGCTCTCGTCCAGGTAGGGGTCGTTGATGAGGCCCTTCCAGCCCACGGTGGTACGGGGCTTCTCGAAGTACACGCGCATCACGATTTCCAGCGTGTCGGCGTACTCGGTGCGTGCGGCCATCAGGCGGCGGGCGTATTCCACGGCGGCGGCCGGGTCATGGATGGAGCAGGGGCCGATGATGACCAGCAGGCGGTCATCCTGGCCGGCCATGATGTTGTGGATGTTCTTGCGGGTCTGGGTGATCAGCGACTCGACCGGCGTGCCGCCGATCGGGAAGAAGCGGATCAGATGCTCGGGAGGAGGCAACACGGTGATGTCCTTGATACGTTCGTCGTCGGTCTGGCTGGTTTTCTCGACGCTGCGGTACCAGGCATCGCTGGTGGGGTTGGTAGTGGCCGTCATGGTTGCTTCCTCGTGGAGTCGGTTGGAGTGGATGGAAAAAAGGGAGGGCTGAAAAACAAAAACCGCCGGGCTTTGCAGCGTCGGCGGTTGGTATGGGGAGGTTGTGTGTGCT
>DAIQRN010000484.1:0-2434 GCA_036786185.1 Acidovorax sp.
GTGATCGATTGGCAGCAGGCGCCCGTGCCGGACGATGATTTGCGCCTGTTGCTGTGGATGCGTCTGCGTGAGGCCTTCGGGTTGGATGCCTCGACGTTTGGCAGCCTTCGCTCGGCCGGTACTGCCGCCGATGATTTGGTAGCCACTTTGCTGGCTTCGTTGCAGCCGGGCCTGCTCGACAAGGCCAAGGCAGGCTTGGGCATGGAGACCCGCACGGCCCCCGACAGCCTGGACGCCTTGGCCCGCCAGACGCTGGATGAAATGCTGGCCCAGGTCATGCAAGGCGACGATGCCGCCCATGCCACAGCGCGTCAGGCCTTGGTGGCCGATGTTCGGCAGCGGGTGTCGCAGCTTGATCCGGCGGTACGCGCCCAACTGCTGGAGGCTATCGGTGCGCGTGAACTGAATGACGACGCCATTCGAACCATCTTGCTTACCGGGGGCGGGCTGGCGTCCCTGGGCACAGCGGTGAGCGTGGCGGGGTTTTCTGCGTACATCCTGGCAGCGCAGGCTTCGGCATTCATTCCGCTGGTGAGTGGCCCTGCGCTGGTGTCTTTTGTGGCGGTGCTTTCCAACCCGGTCACCATTGTGCTGGCCACGCTGGGCACAGGATGGTGGGCCGCGCGTTCTGCCAATCAAAAGATCCAGGCCGCCATCGCCATGCGGGTGATTGCGTTGCTGGCGCTCAACGGTTTGACGGCGGGCAACGCTGGCTTGCGGGGCATGGCGCAGGCTTTTGGTCGTGTGTCTGAGCTCGACCGCCTGGGGACACTGCCGCGCAATGTGCATGAGCGCTACCGGGGCGACTGGGCCTTGATTTGCCCCGCCCATCGCGACCCAGTGGCCTTGCGTCCCGAGGCTGCCCGGATGATGGAGCGCGGTTTGCCCGGTCAGCCGGAGGCGGATGGCTGGGCCCGTGTGATGCGCGAGGGTAACGGTGCGCATTCCGACATGGCTGCCATGTCAGCGTTGACGCTGGGCGAGCTTTTGTACCACCTGCATGTGCTTAACCCGCAGGTGCTGCAGGCGGCCGATTTTTCGCGAATTCCTGACCTTTCCGATCCGTTGGGATTCGCCGCGTTTGCCCATGCCGTGGCTTCGCTGGGCGCCGAGGCCCAGTTAGGTGCCATCAGCAACTTGAAGGGCTATGTGGCGGAACAGGTCGTTGCGAGCCAGTTGGTACAGCAAGGGCACATTGTTGAGTTTCCGGCCACAGCCAATGAGCCAGGCTGGGATTTGATGGTGGATGGCATCAAGTTCCAGGTGAAAAACGCGGCTGATCTGTCATTGCTGGAGCAGCATTTTGAGCGCTACGACTACCCCGTTCTGGCCAATGCCGAGGTGGCGGAGATGCTGGCCCAAGCGGAAGAAAAAGGGCAGCTGCCGGAGTGGGCCAGTCAGGTCCATTTTGTCGAGGGCTATAGCCAGGAAGGGGTGCAACATGTCACGGAGCACACGCTGGATGCAGGGGACGCATTGCTGCACCCCCATGTGCCTGCGTTTGCTGTGGTGCTGAGTGCCCTGCGTGAATGGCAGCGCTACAGCGCGGGGCAAACCACGGCTTCATCGGCCCTGCAGGAGGTGATGATCAATGGAACGATACGAGCGGGCCTGGCGGTGGCGGGCAATTTCGCTGGTGTGACCATTGGACTGCTGGTGTTTGGCCCTGCCGGTGGTTTGGTGTTGGGCTCGGTTTTGCCCATACTGAGCCGCACACAATCGGAGCGCGCTAAGGCCTTGGCCGACAAGGTGGTGCGTGGCAAGGGTTACATGGTTTGGCAGGAGCAAGCTTGTCAGGCGCATAGAACCCTGGTCGAGCGACTGGAGTCAGGTTTGAAGGACAAGGCAGAGCGGCTGAAGTTACGCACAACTTCAGGAACAGACTTTGCGACGGACTACGTAAGGTGGCGGCTGAACGATGAGCTGCGCTTTTTGCGCGAGACGTGGCTGCGTTTGCAGACCATTTCTCAGGGGGCAGAGTCGGATATTGAGGCCGCCGCCGAAAAACTGTTGTTGTGGATCGGTACTTGCACGCTGCATCCGGCGGTGTACCAGGTTGAGCTGCTGCAGTGGTTGCGAATCATGTCTCAGCGCCCAACCCTGGGGGACAACGTGGGTGAAAGAGCTCGATCTGTCGCAGACTTTTGGCGCGACTTCACTGCAGGGGTCAAAGAAGGTTGGGAAGAGGGGCAAAGCAAAACCAGGCGATAGGTCAGAGCAAGCCGCCATCAGTCGAAGATGCCAGCACATGCGGTGCCTGCGTTTGGAAAATCGTCTTACATCCGCCCTTACATCGGACGGAAAAAGAAAAACCCCGCTATCTATTGAATAGCGGGGTTTCCTTTGCTGTATTGGTGCCGGAGAGATGAATCGAACACCCGACCTTCTCATTACGAATGAGCTGCTCTACCGACTGAGCTACACCGGCTAAAGA
>DAIQRN010000057.1:0-3605 GCA_036786185.1 Acidovorax sp.
GGCATCCTGTGTGAGCGGCTGGGCCAGCCAACCCTGGATGGATTGCTGCGCCGCGACGCTGGCAGCGGGGTCGGTGGCAGGCAAATGTGCCTCCACACCGCCGGTGCGGCCCTGGGTGAGCGCGGCCACATCGCCGCGCAAACCGTCGGGCGATACGCTGGCGCAACCCGCCAGCAGGGCGGTGGCTGCCAGCATGCCCAGCCGTTGCGCAAGGGGATGGCGTGAGCTCATGGCTGCCCCCCTGACCTCATGCTGTGGCTGTGCGGGTGCGATCCGTGGCCCTGGTGAGCGGGGTCGGATGGGGGCGCGGCGCGCTGCCGGGCCTCCCACGCCAGGATGTCGGCATGGCCACGCGGGAAGGCGGCCACGGACTCATTGGCCTGCCGCCAGTCCATCGGTGGCGTGGGGTCTGCCTGCACCATGGGGGATGCCATCGGTGGGTGGACCAACGGGGTTGTGGGGGCTGCGGGATGGGCGGCATCGGCCAGGCCAGGGCGGGGGCTGACACCTTGGGCCTGCGAGGACAGGGGTAGCAACGCCGACGTCAGCAGCGCAAGGCCAGTGGCTTGTCGCAGCAGCGGCGGTAATACAAAAGCAAAAGGGGAGGCAGGGGCGCGCACGGCGGTCTCCAGACAACAAACGAACAACAGCGTGTTGCCGCCCAAGAAACCCTTAGTGAGGGTATTTCAGGCAGCGCAGACGCACTTTGGGCGTTGGAGGTCAGGCGATGGGTGGCTTGATGGCCAGTGCCGCAGGGGCACTGTCAAACTGCGCAGCAGTCAGGGCGCGCAGGGGCCCGGGAGGCCGGTGCGAAGGAATGAGCGTGGCAGGCACATCCAGCATGGCCGAATGGCAGATTTCGCAGGCCGAGCAGGCGCCGGAGTGCTGGGGGTGTGCAGCGCAACTGGCCGGGGTGCTGTCGCAGGTGGCCGCCGTGGCGGTTGCCGCATGGTCGTGAACGCCATCATGCCCATGGCCGCTTTGCTCACTGGCGTGGGGGTGGCCGGAGAGTGCCGTGGCGCTGGGGGAGATGTCTTGATGGTGTGCCTGGGGCGACTGCAGGTGCGTGTGCGCTGCATCCAGGGGCTGCAGCGGCGGCAAGGTTCCGGCGGCCATGGCGGTGCCCGCCAGGCCCCGCAGGACTAGCACCACCATCAGCAAAAGCGAGAGGCCGCGACGCATCTCCAAATGATACGCGCGCTGTGCCTGAAGTTCCCCGCAGTGACCATGGCGCGCGCCCGGGCGCCAGTCTGCAGCTACACCGCCATGTAGCGCCCTGGGCGGTGGTTCATGGCCAGCACCAGGTTCAGGGCGACCGCACCGGCCACGGACCAAGCCACGCGCGTAGGCTCCACCGTCCACAGTGCCAACAGCACAATGGCGCAATCCACGACCATTTGCACTTTGCCCGCGCGCCAGCCATAGCGGTCCTGAAGGTACAGCGCGGCAATGCCTACGCCGCCCAGGCTGCAGCGGTGGCGAAACAGCACCAGAAAGCCCGTGCCGGTGATCAGCCCGCCCGCCAGGGCGGCGTACAGCGGCTGCAACTGCGCAAACTGCAGAAACTGCGATTGCATCTCGGTCAGCAGCGACAGCAGCAGCACCGCCATGAATGTCTTGGCGGTGAAAGCGCGCCCCAGCTTGCGCAGGGCCAGCCAGTAGAACGGCAGGTTCAGCACGAAGAAAATCTTGCCAAAGCCCACACCCGTGGCGTAGTGCAGCAAAAACGCCAGGCCCGCCGTGCCGCCCGTGAGCAGTCCGGCGCTGGTGAAGAACGCCACGCCCACGGAGATCAGCAGTACACCGGTAAAGACGGCCACGGCGTCCTCTGTGAGGGTGTGCGGCACGGCAGCAGGGGCCGCAGCAGGCACGGAGAGAGGCTGCGTGGCGGGGGCTGCGTGAGAACTCGACATGGGCGGTGGGCTGGGCGTGCGGGGGCTGTCGGCAAATTGGACCATGCCGTCCCTGTGCCGAATTTGTCCCTTGTCAAGTATTCACGTGGCTGGCGGCGCGGTGCATTGCCGATGGGGCGGGCCTGTGGCACACACATTGTCGCAATAAGCCCGGGCCCCTTCGTGGGGGCTGTCCCGGTTCCTGCGAAAATAAGCGGTTTTGCCTGCGGGGAGCCTTTCCCGGGTGCCTGCGTCTTTCAGGGCGGGGTCAGCGCAGTGAATGGTTTTCCGGGGATGACGCCGCACCACAGACTCAACAGTTCCGCACTGGTGGTTCTGCTCCAGCAATGGATGCAGGCCGACGCCGGTGTGGCTGCGCGTGCGGACGTGGCCGAGCAGCTGGGCCAGTGGCTGAGCACGGTGGACGCCGTCACGCTGGGCAGTTCCCTGCATGCCATCGAAGCCTTGGCGCTGGACACGGGGCGCCCTGGTGCGCCGTGCGACGCACGGGCACTCGACGCGGCCTTTCAGCGGGCCAAGGCGGAGCTGACCGCACTCATCACCGCCGAGCCGGTGGCGCCCAAGCCCGCGCGCGAGCGTGCGGACAACACGCGTGCACAGGCGCCAGACCCTGCGGCACAGGCCGATTTTGCCTTTCACGCACCGCGCTACCTGGCCCTGCAAAAGCAAATGGATGCCCGCTTGCTGGCCTTGCGTGCCCAGCTGCGCCACGCCGTATCGCAAGGCCCTCTGGTCCTGCGGCAGCTGGCTGCCATGGATGCGGTGATGGAGCAGTTGACGGCGGCGCGCGAGCAGCGCCTGTGGGCATCGCTGCCCGCGCATCTGGACCGGCGCATGGCGCAGTTGCGCAGCGCGCACCAGCAGCGGCTGGCCTCCTTGGCGCAGGAGGACGATCCGCAGTGCTGGCGGCGCCCTGGCGGGTGGCTGCATGCCTTTGAACGGGATCTGCAGGCGCTGCTGCTGGCCGAGATGCATGTGCGTCTGCAGCCGATTCTGGGTTTGCTTGAAGCAGCCCACAACGAGAACATGGAACAACAGGAATGAACAAGAGTGTGATGGCCGCCATATTTGCCCTGGGCCTGGCGGTGGTGGCCTGGGTGGGCTGGGGTTTTGTAGGAACCAGCCCGCTGGCGTTGGCCATGACGGTGGTGATTGCCGCCGTCTATGTGCTGGGCACGCTGGAGCTCTTGCAGTTTCGCCAAGGCACGGCAGCGTTGATGACCGCGCTGAGGGACGGCGCGCAGCAGCCCGTGGCCGAGCTGGGACCCTGGCTGGACCGGCTGCCCGCCCCATTGCGCCACCCCGTGCGCCAGCGCATCGAGGGCGCGCGCGCCGTTTTGCCCGGGCCCGCGCTCACGCCCTACCTGGTGGGCCTGCTGGTCATGCTGGGCATGCTGGGCACCTTTCTGGGGATGGTGGTGACTTTCAAAGGCGCGGTGTTGGCCCTGGAGACGTCCACCAGCCTGGAGTCGATCCGCGCCGCGCTGGCAGAGCCCATCAAGGGCCTCGGCCTGTCGTTTGGCACGTCGGTGGCGGGCGTGGCGGCCTCGGCCATGCTGGGGCTCATGGCGGCCATCAGCCGCCGCGAGCGCCTGGCGGCGGTGCGCCAGCTTGACGCGAGCATCCCCGTGGCCTTCAGGCCGTTTTCGGCCAGCCACCGCCGCGATGAGGGCTTTCAGGCCCTGCAGGCGC
>DAIQRN010000057.1:3705-10148 GCA_036786185.1 Acidovorax sp.
AGGCCGTTTTCGGCCAGCCACCGCCGCGATGAGGGCTTTCAGGCCCTGCAGGCGCTGCCGTTGATCGCAGAGCGCCTGCAGGGGCTGGTCGATGGGGTGGAGCAGCGCCACGGCCAACTGGCCGAGCAACTGCTGGCGCAGCAGCAGGGCTTTCACCGCGAGGCCGCTGCGGCCTATACCCAGTTGGCCAGCACCGTGGGTGCGTCTCTGCACGACAGCCTGGGCGCCAGCGCTCGCGTGGCGGGTGACACGCTGCGGCCCGTGGTGGAGCAGGCCATGGCGCAGCTCGCCCAGGAATCGCAACGTGCGCACCAGCGCCTGTCTGACGCCACGGCGGTGCAGATGCAGGCGCTGTCGGCCCAGTGGGAAGGCACGGCGCGCCAGGTGTCCACGACGTGGGAGGCAGCTCTGCAAAGCCACCGCGATACCCAGGGCCAGCTGGTGGCCGGGCTGGAGGGTGCGCTGCAGTCCGTCACCCAGTCGTTCGAGCAGCGCTCCAGCGCACTGCAGGCGGCCTGGCAGGACACGGTGGCCCAGTCGAACGCGGCCCAGCAGGCGGCGGATGCACAGCGCCTGGCGGGTTGGAGCCAGTCGATGGACGGCATGGCGCAGACCCTGGCGGCGCAGTGGGAGCGCGTGGGGGCGCGCACCGTGGAGCGTCAACAAGGTGTGTGCGATGCGCTGGAGGCTGCCGTGACCGGGCTCACCAGCCGCATGAGCGAGCAAGTGGCCCAGACGCTGGCTGGCACGGCGCGTGTGATGGACCAGTCCGACGCGCTGCTGCGCACCCGCACCGAGTCAGAAGCCCAGTGGTTGCAGGCGCAGGGCGACCGCATGGACACCCTGGCGGGCGTGTGGCGCACCGAGCTGGCGGCCCTGCGGGATGCCGAAGCCGAGCGCGGGCGCGCTGCGGTGGACCGCCTGGAGACGCTGCAGGCGGCCGTCGCCCAGCACCTGGCCGCGCTGGGCACGGCGCTGGAGGCACCGCTCACCCGCCTGTTGCAAACGGCGTCCGACGTGCCGCAGGCAGCGGCCCAGGTCATCGCCCAGTTGCGCCAGGAGATGACGCAGCTCAGCGAACGCGACAACCTGGCGCTGGCCGAGCGCACGGCCATGCTGGAGCAGCTGGGCAGCTTGCTTCATTCCGTGAAGGATGCTGCCGTACAGCAGCGCGGCGCCATTGAATCGCTGGTGGACTCGGCGGCCTCGGTGCTGGAGCAATCGGGGGCGCGGTTTGCCCAGGCGCTGGAGGTGCAGGCGGGCAAGGCGGGCGACGTGGCCACGCAGGTGGCTGCCAGCGCGGTGGAGCTGTCCAGCCTGGGCGAGGCCTTTGGTCATGGTGTGGAGCTGTTCACCGCCAGCAATGACAAGCTGGCGGACAGCCTGCAGCGCATGGAAGGCGCCATCGGCCAGTCCCTGGCCCGCAGCGACGAGCAACTGGCCTACTACGTGGCCCAGGCACGCGAGGTGATCGATCTGAGCATCGCGTCGCAGCAGGGCATCGTGCAGGATCTGCGGCGCCTGCATGGCCAGTCCGCTGCGGCGCAAGAGGCCGCCGCGTGATGGAGCTCGACGAAAGCCATGACGATGGCGTCGAGCAAACCGCCCCGGTCTGGGCCGTGTTTGGCGACCTCATGGCGGGGCTGCTGGGCGCTTTCGTGCTGATTCTGGTGGGTGTGCTGGTGGTGCAGATCGACCTGGTGGCCAGCCTCAAGCAAGAGGTGGAAAAGCGCCAGCAGGCGGAGCAGCGGCGCATGGCCCTGGAACAAGCCCTGGCCATCCCCTTGGCCAGCGGCCGCGTGACGGTGAACAACGGCCGCATCGGCATCAGCGGCAGCGTGCTGTTTGACATGGGCTCCGACGAGTTGCGACCCGAAGGCCGCCAGCTGCTGAAAACCCTGGTGCAACCGCTGCAGGTGTACCTGCGTGAACGCGACGAAATGCTCATGGTGAGCGGCTTTACCGACAACACCACGCTGCTGCAGGGGCGCCACCAGCGCTTTGCCGACAACCTGGAGCTGTCGGCCCAGCGCGCGCTTACCGTGACGCGGACACTCATTGACGAAGGGATGCCGTCCTCACAGGTATTTGCGGCCGCCTTTGGCGCCGAGCAGCCCGTGGCCTCGAACGCCGACGAGAAGGGCCGCGCGCAGAACCGCCGCGTGGAAATGGCGCCCGTGCCCAAGGCCTCCAACACCCCAGCCCGCACGCAATGAGTGCCCCCACGCTCGAATCCCTGCGCGCCCAGGGCGCTGACCGCCACGACCCGGTGCGCTATCGCTACCTGCAGGCCATGGCCGAGCGCCTGCCCCTGCAGCCGCCCGCCGTGCAGGACCTACTGGCGCGGCGGCTGCAGCACGCGGTGGCGGCCTATGCCGAAAGAGTGCACGCGATAGCGGTGGCCAGACCGGCGGAGCCTGCCGCGCAGGCCGTCCCATCGCCGTTGGCGCGGCTCAACCGCGAACTGCAAGACCGCGCCCAGGCCGATGCGGACCGGGTACGGATCGATGGCGGAGCCAGCGTGTCGGACATGAGGAGCGTGCGCCAGTTCAGCGAGCTGTGGTCCCGCATGGCGGCCGAGCAGCAGGTGCTGCAGGCCCTGGGCCGGGTGCCCGAAAACGCCGGGCCGCTCAACCCGCACAAGCTCATGCTGCGCTCGCTCAGCCTGATGCGCGACCTGTCGCCAGACTATCTGCGGCGCTTTCTGGCGCAAATGGATGCGCTGCTGTGGCTGGAGCAGGCCAATGCGCCGTCTTTGCGACTGCTGCGGCCGCAGCGGGCCCCGCGCTCAGGGAGCGCAGGCAGTCCCGGGCGCTCCGGCCGGGCACGGTAACGCACCGGCCAAAAGCAAGAGAGGGATCTGCCCCGTCAGGCGCCCGGCCCCCGGTGGGCTGTGTCCTCCAGCGCCTGCTCGATCATGGCCGTCACCTCGGGCGCAGGCGCCATGGGAAGCAGGGCCGGGACATGGGCGCGGCCAATGTTGCCCGTAGGCAGGCGTGACAGCAGGTGTCCCAGCGGCACCAGCGCCAGGCGCAGCACCTGCCCCGCGGCCTCACGCCCGTCACCCAGTTGCAGTGCGTAGCGCAGCATCGCCGTGTGGGAGCGCCAGTGCAGCGGCAGCGCGTTCTGGCCGAGTACATGCGCCGCTTCGAGCTGGCGCCAGCGCAGGGCGGCAGGCATCTGGGTTGGGCTGGCAAAGCGGTTCAGCAGATGTTCGAACGCGGCACGGTGATGGGCTTTGGAGGAGGGCGCGTACATGGCGGGTTTTCTTTCTGTCAAAAGGTTTTTCGATGCGGTGGCATGATTGAAAACCCTGAAGTCACTTGAAGGTCAAGCCATGGTGCTCTCTGTTGCGCAATCCCCGCAGTACCGTATTGGCGAGGCGGCCCGGCAGTCCGGTGTGTCGGCCGCCAACATCCGCTATTACGAAAAGGAAGGGCTGCTGGCGCCGGGCCTGCGGGCGGACAACAGCTACCGCTTGTACAGCGCGGACGACGTGCACCACCTGCGCTTCATCCGTCTGTGCCGTGCCATGGACATGTCGCTCGCCGAGGTGCGCACCCTGCTGGCGCTGGACCTGCGCAGCAAGGCCGACTGCGATGCCGCGTGCGTCACGCTGGACGAGCACCTGCAGCATGTGCGCAGCCGCCTGGCCGAGCTGCAGACGCTGGAGGCAGACCTGCTGGCCCTGCGCAACCGGTGCGACGGGTCGGGCGCGCATTGCCGCATCATCGAGGCCCTGCACCAGCGCGCCGATGCGCAACCCGCCACCCCCACCCCGGTGGGTGCGGGAAAGCGCCATGTATGACACCCATTGCCCAAGGTGTCTTAACTCCTGATTTGATAGCTGATAGCGCTTGATGGATAAGCGCTAGAGG
Organism: Acidovorax sp.; assembly: GCA_036786185.1. Lineage (GTDB taxonomy): Bacteria > Pseudomonadota > Gammaproteobacteria > Burkholderiales > Burkholderiaceae_C > Acidovorax. The sequence continues at coordinate 7,584 of DAIQRN010000057.1, forward strand.
CCAAAATGATTCAAATTGTGAGCAACCTCCGGCAGCAGAGGCTGGCGGCCGCGCCGCCGCTATGATCCGGCCATGATTGCGCGTTTGCCCGGCCTGTCCCTGCCCGAACGTGTGTGGAACACCGCACGCCGCTGGGCCGTGGCGTGGTGGCGCATCCTGTACCTGGGGGCCGTGGTGCTGGTGCTGGTGCTGTCGCCGTCCAGCTACGGCAAGGGCACGCGGCGGGCGCTGGCCCGCCACCTGTATCTGGACACCGCGCCGGTGCTGCTGGGTTTCACGATGCTGGCGGCGCTGCTCAGCCTGGTGCTCACGCGCATCGTGGTGGTCACAGCGCTGAGCTACGGCCTGTCGCGCTATGCGCTGGAGATGGTGATCCGCGTGCTGGTGCTGGAGCTGATCCCGCTCACGGCCGCGCTGTTCGTGGCCATGCGCTGCACCATCCCCAACGGCTCGCAGATCACTCGCCTGCGGCAGACGGGCCGTTTCGACGCCCTGCGCGCGCAGGGCTCGGACCCGGTGCGCATCGAACTGCTGCCGCGCGTGATTGCCGGCGTGTTTGCCTGCATCACCCTGGCCGCGCTCAGTTGCGTGGTGGCGCTGGTGCTGACCTATCTGGGCGTGTATGGTTTCAATCTGGCGGGCCTGGCTGGCTACACCCGCATGTTCGGCCAGGTGTTCAGCCCCAGCGTGACCATGGTGTTTGCGCTCAAGACCGTGTTTTTCGCGCTGGCCGTGGCGCTGATCCCCATGGCGGCCGGCCTGCACGACACGGGCGAGCGCGTCCAGCCCGACTCCGAACTGGGCGGCCTGGCGCGCATGTTTGCGGTGCTGCTGCTGATCGAGGTGGCCTCGCTCATGGGCAATTACTACTGAAATCCATGCACAACGAACCCCGCGACACGCCCCCCGTCGAAACTCTGCGCCCCGTGGCCTACCTGGAGCTCAAGGCCGCCGCGCTGCTGTTGTTCACGCTGGCCCTCATCGTGGGCTCGGGCCTGTACCTGCTGTACGCGCGAGGCGCCTTCGAGCCCACGCAGACCCTGGTGCTGACCGCCGACGACTCCGAAGGCGTGGTGGTGGGCATGGACATGACGTTCTCGGGCTTTCCCATTGGCCGGGTGCGCCGCATCGAGCTGGCCGACGAAGGCAACGCCCGCATCATTGTGGATGTGCCGCGCAAGGACGCGCACTGGCTGCGCCAATCCAGTGTTTTCACGCTGGTGCGCGGCATCGTGGGGGGCACCACCATCCGCGCCTATACCGGCATGCTCTCCGACGATTTGCTACCCGACGGTGCCGTGCGCCCCGTGCTGCGCGGCGACGCCACGGCCGAAATTCCGCAACTCATGGCCTCGGCGCGCGAGCTGCTGGCCAACCTGAACGCGCTCACCGCGCAGGATGCCGCCCTGGGTGGCAGCCTGGCCCAGGTGCGCGCGCTCACCGAGCGCCTGAACGGCCCTGGCGGCGTGCTGGGCGTTCTCATGGGCAACGAAGCCGACGCCAAGAAAATCGTGAGCACTCTGGAGCGCACCAATGCCCTGCTGGCACGCCTGGATGGCATGGCAGCGCGGGCCGACCGCCAGGTATTTGGCGCCGATGGCGGCAAGGACGCGCTGGTGCCCGAGGTGCGTGCCACCGTGGCCCAGCTCAATGGCCTGCTGGCCGACACCCGCGCCAGCCTGCAAAAAGTGGACGCCGTGCTGGTCGAAGCCCAGGCCGTTGGCGCCAACGCCCGCGAAGCCACGACCGACCTGGGCGCGCTGCGCGCCGAGGTGGAAAGCAATCTGCGCAAGGTGGAAACCCTGGTCAACGAGATCAATCGCAAGTGGCCCTTTGCGCGCGACACGGAGATCAAGCTGCCATGAAGCACTGCGCCGCCATGACCCTGATCGCCAGCGCGGCAATGCTGGCCGCCTGCTCCAGCAAGCCTCCCGTGCCCGACTGGCAAATGAACGCCCACGCCGCCACGCAAAAGGCCGTGGAGTCCTACCTGAGCGGCCAGACCCGTGTGGAAAAGCTCGAATGGGACCGCGCCCGCGCCGAACTGGCCCGCACCGGCCGCCCCGACCTGCTGGCGCGGCTGGAGCTGATGCGCTGTGCGGCGCAGGTCGCCAGCCTGGAGCCCGGGCCGTGCGAGCGTTTTGAAGCTTTGCGTGCCGACGCCGCCGAGCCCGAGCGTGCCTATGCCGACTACCTCGCGGGCCGTGCGCTGCCCGCGCAATGGGCCTTGCTGCCGGAGGCGCAGCGCAAGGTCGCAGCATCGGGCGACGCTGCCGCGCTGGCGGGCATCCAGGACCCTCTATCGCGGCTTGTTGCCGCCGGTGTGCTGTTTCAGACCGGGCGGGCCAGCCCGGCTGTGCTGACCGCCGCCACCGATACGGCATCTGCCCAGGGCTGGCGCAGACCGCTCATGGCCTGGTTGGTGCTGCAGCTGCGGCGGGCCGAGGCGGCGGGGGACGCGGTCGCGGCGGCTGCGCTGCAGCGGCGCATCGCCATCGTGGAGCAGGGCACTTATTGATCCGGCGGGAATTATTCATGAGGCTGCATAGGCGACATGCTTGTCGC
>DAIQRN010000485.1:0-2421 GCA_036786185.1 Acidovorax sp.
AGCTGGCCGCTACCGTGTGGGACCAGGGCAATGCGTTTTTCCCGCCCACCAGCTGGCAGATCAGCAACATGCACGGCGGCACGGGTGCCACCAATGTGATCCCGGGCGATGTGGTGGTGGACTTCAATTTCCGCTTTTCCACCGAATCCACGGCCCAAGGCCTGCAGCAGCGCGTGCAAGCGGTACTCGACCGGCATGGCCTGGAGTACGCGCTGGACTGGACACTGGGCGGCCAGCCCTTCCTGACCACGCCGGGCGAACTGGTGCACGCGGTTCAGCAGGCCATCCAGGCCGAAACAGGGCTCACCACCCAGCTCTCCACCACGGGCGGCACCAGCGACGGCCGCTTCATCGCCCAGGTCTGCCCCCAGGTCATCGAACTTGGCCCGCCCAACGCCAGCATCCACAAGATCGACGAGCACATCGTGGTGGCCGACATCGAACCGCTCAAGAACATCTACCGCCGCACGCTTGACAACCTGAACGCCCAGGCCACCGCAGCATGAGCACACCCGACACCCTCGGCGCCCTGGTCGAATCCGGCGCACAGCAGCTCACGGCCGCAGGCGTATCGTTTGGCCATGGCACCGCCAACGCCCATGACGAGGCCGTGTGGCTGGTGCTGTGGTGCCTGGGCCTGCCGCTGGACACCGACTTGGCTTCAATGGCAAATCAGCCTGTAGAGCCCGTGGATCAAGCGCGAGTAGCTACACTTTTTGATAAACGCATCGCCACCCGCAAGCCCGCCGCCTACCTCACGCAAGAGGCCTGGCTGCAGGGCGTGCCGTTTTATGTGGACGAGCGTGCCATCGTGCCGCGCAGCTTCATCGCCGAGCTGCTGGTGGACGGCGGCGCCGACGAATACCTGAGCGACCAGACCCACCGCGTGCTCGACCTGTGCACCGGCAACGGCAGCCTGGCCGTGCTGGCCGCCATGGCCTGGCCCGAGGTGCAGGTGACCGGCGCCGATATCTCGGAGGGCGCCCTGGCCGTGGCCCGCATCAACGTGGACAAACACGGCCTGCAGGACCGCATTGCGCTGCAGCTCTCCGACGGCCTGGCCGCCGTGCCCGGCCCCTGGGACCTGATTCTGTGCAACCCGCCCTACGTGAACGCCGCCAGCATGGCCCAGCTCCCCGCCGAATACCGGGCCGAGCCCGAACTGGCCCTGGCCGGTGGCGCCGACGGCATGGACTTCGTGCGCCAGCTGTTTGCCGACGCCCCCGCCTGCATGAGCGAGGACGCCGTGATCATTCTGGAGATCGGCAACGAGCGCGCCTACTTTGAAGCGGCCTTTCCGCAACTGCCTGTTTTCTGGCTCGATACCAGTTCGGGCGAAGACCAGGTTTTGCTGGTGACCCGGCGGGCTCTGGCGGCCCAAAACCAGCTCACGGCACAATAGCGGCCTGCGCCACCCGCTGGCCCCCCTTTTTTGCATGCCACCCGCCTTGCGCGGGTGTGCCTTTTTCTGAACCCCGGATGATCACCCTCAAGAACGTAACCCTGCGCCGCGGCACCAAAGTCGTGCTTAACAGCGTGTCCACCACCATCAACCCCGGCGAGAACGTCGGGCTGGTGGGCCGCAATGGCGCGGGCAAATCCAGTCTGTTTGCGCTGCTGAGCGGCAAGCTGCATGAGGATGGCGGCGACTTCTACATTCCCACCAGCTGGCGCATGGCCGAGGTCGCGCAGAACATGCCCGAAACCGACCAGTCAGCCACCGACTTCGTGCTGGAGGGCGACACCCGCCTGACCGAGGTGCAGCAGCAGTTGATCGACGCCGAGGCCAGCGACGACGGCATGGCCATCGCCCACGCCTACTCCGACCTGCACGACGCGGGCGCCCACGATGCCGTGGCCCGCGCCCAGGCGCTGATCCTGGGCCTGGGGTTTCGCGTGAGCGAGCTGGACCAGCCTGTCAACAGCTTCTCGGGTGGCTGGCGCATGCGCCTGCAGCTGGCGCGCGCGCTGATGTGCCCCAGCGACCTGCTGCTGCTGGACGAGCCCACCAACCACCTGGACCTGGACGCCCTGGTCTGGCTCGAAGCCTGGCTCAAGCGCTATGCCGGCACCATGATCGTGATCAGCCACGACCGCGAGTTTCTGGACGCCATCACCAACGTCACCCTGCAGATCCAGCAGGGCGAGCTGAACCGCTACGGCGGCAACTACAGCAAGTTCGAGGAGCTGCGCGCCCAGCAGCTCGAGCTGCAGCAGGCCAGCTTTGCCAAGCAGCAGGAGAAGATGGCCCACCTGCAGAAGTTCATTGACCGCTTCAAGGCCAAGGCCAGCAAGGCCAAGCAGGCGCAAAGCCGCGTCAAGGCGCTTGACCGCATGGAAAAGATCGCGCCCGTGCTGGCCGACGCCGAATTCACCTTCGAATTCAAGGAGCCACAAAACCTGCCCAACCCGATGCTGGCC
>DAIQRN010000058.1:0-10119 GCA_036786185.1 Acidovorax sp.
GGAAGGTGGGGCCGGAGGCGTCGAACACGCACACGGCGTAGTCGGCCACCACCTCCTTGCGCAGCGCCTGCATCATGTTGATCATGCCGCGAATGGCGCCCGTGGCGTGGCTGGCCGGGTCGCCCGGCACGGCGCGCAGGTCGGGCATGGCATGAAAGGCGCGGTACAGGTAGCTGGAGCCATCGACCAGCACCAGGGTTTTTGTGTCGTTCATGGCCCAATTGTGCCCACGAAGCTGCTGCCAACGCGACGGCGCCGCAGGCCCGCCCCCTGGCGCCCCGGCAGCACTTCGTGTTGAATGGCGCCTTTCATTGGGAGGACTGTCTTGAAACTCAAAAAAATTGCGCTCGGGACCCTGTTGACCCTGGTGGTGGCGGGCACGGCAGGCTGGTTCAGCCTGGACAAGGAAACACGGGGTCTGCTCAAGACCTTTCCGACCAACCGCGACCTGCTGTTCTGGAACGAAGCGCAGCGCGACGCGGCGTTCCGCGCGCTGGATCGCATCAGCCTACTGGCGAAGTGGAACACCGCCCAGCCCTCGGCCACGCCGCGCGCCCTGCCTGCCGGGCAGCCGCTGCCCATGGGCGTGGATGTCGATGCCTACATGAAAGAGCACCACATGGCGGCCGTGCTCATCATGCAAGGGGGCAAGCTGCGCCTGGAGCGCTACGGCCTGGACTTCGACGGCGACGGGCGCTGGACGAGCTTCTCGGTGGCCAAGTCCTTCACCTCCACGCTGGTGGGCGCCGCACTCAAGGACGGCCTGATCAAGAGCATGGATGACAAGGTGAGCGACTACCTGCCCGACATGAAGGGCTCGGCCTATGACGACGTGAGCCTGCGCCAGCTGCTCACCATGACCTCGGGCGTGCAGTGGAACGAAGACTACGGCGACCCGCAGTCGGACGTGGCGCGCTTCAACAACCACCAGCCCGAGCCTGGTGTGGACGCACTGATCAGCTACATGCGCCGCTTGCCGCGTGCCGCCCCGGCGGGCGCACGCTGGAACTACAGCACGGGAGAAACCAACCTGATCGGCCTGGTGCTGAATGCAGCCATTCAGAAACCACTGACCCAGTACCTGCAAGAGAAGATCTGGCAGCCCGCAGGTATGGAGCAGCAGGCTACCTGGCTGCTGTCCAAAACCGGTAAGGAGATCAGCGGCTGCTGCGTGCAGGCCTCCGTGCGCGACTACGCCCGCCTGGGCCAATTCATCCTGGAAGGCGCCCAAGTGGGCGGCCAGGGCATCCTGCCCGACGGCTGGCTGCATGAAGCCACCCACAAGCAGGCCGACATCGGCGCGCCCGGTCGTGGCTACGGCTACCAGTGGTGGACCTACGACAGCGGCAGCTTTGCCGCGCGCGGCATCTTCGGCCAGGGCATCTTCATCGACCCGGCGCGCCAGCTCGTCATCGTCTCCAACGGCAACTGGAACAAGGCCGGTTCCGCCAACAACCCCAGCTACGCCGCCCGCGAAGACTTCTACCAGGCGGTGCAAAAGGCCGTGGACGACGAGGCGGCAGCCGCCCCCAAACAGTGAGCACTGCGGCCCGCCTAAAATCGGGCCATGCGCGCACCTCACCTCCTCTTGCTGCTGGCCCTGGCCAGCGGCCCCGTCTTGGCTCAAAATTCCAGTCAAAATGCATCGCAAGGCGCACCAGACAAGCGCGAGGCGCTCTCAGAACCGGAGCAAAAAGACGGACGCCGCAACCAGCGTACAGAGCGCATTCAGCTCGAGGACGCGGGCAGCCGCGTCGATGAGCTGCGTGTGGGCGGGCAGACCCAAAGCATTACCGTGCAGCCCAAGGCTGGCAACCTGCCCGGCTACGAGGTGCAGTCGCCCGACGGTACGCGCGGCCGCGCAGGCAGCGCCAGCGGTGCCGAGACGACCACCGCGCCGCGTGTCTGGAACGTGCTGAAGTTCTAACGCGCGGTCGCTCGCTCCGCCCTTTCCTGGCGCAACCGCGCCTTTTTCTTTTTTCTTTTCTCCGACCGATCCATGGCCGTTTTCACCGAAGTCTCCACGAACGAGGCGCAAGACCTGCTGCGCCGTTTGCAACTGGGCACGCTGGTGGAGCTGCGCGGCATCGAGGGCGGCATTGAAAACACCAACTACTTTCTCACCAGCGACCAGGGCGAGTTCGTGCTGACGCTGTTCGAGCGCCTGTCGGCGGAACAGTTGCCGTTTTACCTGCACCTGATGAAGCACCTGGCACATGGCGGCGTGCCCGTGCCCGACCCGCACGCCGACGAAAACGGCGACATCCTGCTGACCGTGTGCGGCAAACCCGCCGCCGTGGTGAACAAACTGCGTGGCAAGAGCCAGCTGGCGCCCCAGGGCGCACACTGCGCCGCCGTGGGCGGCATGCTGGCGCGCATGCACCTGACGGGTCGCAACTTCGAACGCCGCCAACCCAATCTGCGCGGCCTGCCCTGGTGGAACGAAACCATGCCTCTGGTTCTGCCGCATATCGGCGCCGATCAGGCCGCCCTGCTGCGCGCCGAGCTGGCCTACCAGAACCACGTGGCCGCCAGCAGCGCCTACGCGGCCCTGCCCAGCGGTCCCGTGCACGCCGACCTGTTCCGCGACAACGTGATGTTTGACGGCGAGGAGCTCACGGGCTTCTTCGACTTCTACTTTGCCGGGGTGGACACGTTCCTCTTCGACCTGGCCGTGTGCCTGAACGACTGGTGCGTCGATCTGCCTACGGGCACGCACGACGCCGCCCGCGCCCAGAAAATGCTGGACGCCTACCAGGCCGTGCGCCCGCTTACCGGCGCCGAGCGCGCGCTGCTGCCCGCCATGCTGCGCGCGGGCGCCCTGCGGTTCTGGATTTCGCGGCTGTGGGATTTTTACCTGCCGCGCGAGGCCTCCCTGCTCACGCCGCACGACCCCACGCACTTCGAGCGCGTGCTGCGCGAGCGCATAGCGCACCCGGTCACGCTCTGAAAATCCCCGCCCGCCCCCGGCCATGCACGCCCTGGGGCAAAATTCAACAGCCCCTGCATGCCGCGTCCCGCCTGGGTACGCGGCCCTTTTCCTTTTTTGCACCGTCATGAAACTGCACATCGTCCCCGCCCGCACCGGTATCACCTGGGTTCAGCTGGGCGTGCGCGCGTTCTGGCGGCAGCCCATGGCGCTGGCGGCGCTGTTCTTCATGACCATGGCGGCCATGTCGCTGGCCACCATGATCCCGCTGGTGGGGCCCGCCATTGCGCTGGCGCTGCTGCCGTCGGCCACGCTGGCCATGATGGTGGCGGCGGCCGAGACCACGCAGGGCCGCTTTCCCACGCCCGCCGTGCTGCTGGTGGCGTTTCGCACTGGCCAGCAGCGCCTGCGCGACATGCTGGTGCTGGGCGCGCTGTATGCCGTGGGTTTTCTGGCCGTGATGGGACTGTCGGCCCTGGTGGACGGTGGGCAGTTTGCCCAGGTCTATCTGGGCGGCGCGCCACTGACCAAGGAGATCGCGCAGAGCGCGTCCTTCCAGGGGGCCATGTGGCTGGCGATGCTGCTGTACCTGCCGCTGTCGCTGCTGTTCTGGCATGCGCCGGGGCTGGTGCACTGGCACGGCGTGCCGCCGGTCAAGGCGCTTTTTTTCAGCATCGTGGCCTGCGTGCGCAACTTTGGCGCTTTTTTGGTCTATGGCCTGGGCTGGATGGGCGTTTTTCTGCTGGGCGGCCTGGTCGTCACGGTGGTCGCCGCCCTGCTGGCGATGCTGGGGCTAGGCGGCGCGGCGTCGGGCGGCATCATGATGGGTGCGGCGATGATGCTGGCGGCCATGTTCTTTACGTCCGTGGTGTTCACCTTCCGCGATTGCTTCGAGCCCCCTTCCACCTCCACCCCCGAGGAGCCCCGCCATGACCCCGACGAGCACGCACCACCCCCAGCTGCTGGGCCGCACTGAGGACGAGCTGGCCTGGTACCAACGGCGCAGCCTGGTGCAGGCCGCGGCCCTGTGGACCGTCCTGGGCGGCTGGAGCGGTGCACAGGCCCAGGGGCGCGGCAACATCGTGGAGCTGCGCGGCGACGTGCAGCGCAACGGCCAGGCGCTGCGGCCCGGCGACCGCATTGCGCCCGGCGACAGCCTGCACACCGGCCCCGACGCCACCGTGGTGTTTGCCGTGGGCGACAGCGCCTTCATGGTGCGGCAGAACACGCGCCTGGCGCTGGACGGCGAAACGCCCACCGCCGTCAAGGCGCTGCGCCTGCTGACCGGCGCCGTGGCCACCGTGTGGGGGCGCGGGCGCGAGCGGCAGATCGTGCTGCCCACGGCCACGGCGGGCATCCGGGGCACGGGTGTGTATGCCGAGGTGTTTGAGGACCAGGCATACCGGGGCTACCTGTGCAACTGTTATGGCACGGTGGACCTGGCGGCGGGCGCGGAGACCCTGGTGAGCCAGTCGTCCTACCACCAGTCCTTCTGGGCCGAGGCCGCGCCGCGCCATGGCCGCCTGCTCACCCCGGCGGGCGCCATCAACCACACGGACGAAGAGCTGGAGTTTCTGGCAGGTCTGGTGCATCAGCGCACGGCATGGCAGATCGCCGGCCACAAGGGCATCAAGGACGGCAGCGGGCGGATGACGTACTGAGTGCGGGTGGTCCAGACAACGCAAAGGCCGCCCTGTGGGCGGCCTCGGCAGACAGGCATTTTGCTATTAATAATATAGCTGCTAGCGCTTGATGAACAAGCGCCAGAGGCCTAAAACACCTTAGGGCAACGCTGAACAAATCCCTCGCGTGCCGCGCATCCCTGCTTTGGGCGGTCTGCGGCGTTGCAAATGCTCGCAATAGCTGCGGCTATTGCTGCGCTTTGCGCCTTGCAGCCCATCCCAAACCCGGGCGCGCGCCATCGCGGCGACTTACTCAGCGTCGCCTTATAAATCAAACCCCGATCACACCGCCGTCGTTGCGCGTGATGACGATGGTGGCCGAGCGCGGACGGGCATTGCCGCCATCGGGCCAGTGGCTTTCGAACTTGGCGGGGTAGCCAATGTCCGCATCCGCCGTGTTCTCGCCCGGGTGCTGGATGTTCACGAAGATCGCGCGGCCGTCGCCCGACTCGGTGATGCCAGTGATCTCGCAGCCCTTGGGGCCCACCAGGAAGCGGCTGAGCTGCGTGCCCTTCTCGCCCGGCTTGGCGCCGACGATGGTGGCCTGCTGGCGCTTGTTGCCGTCCTTGTCCACGTTGGTGATGGTCTTCTTCTCGCCGTCGCCCACCTTGCCGGGAATGGCGGCCAGCATCATGCAGTTGGTCACCTTGGTGTAGGCGCCGTCGTCGGTCTGCAGCCAGGCCAGGCCAGGCGAGGCCTGGCTGAACCACAGGCCGTCGGGGCTGGAGAAGTCGTTGTCCTTCGTCAGGCCCGAGATGTTGACGTCGGCCGGCGCGTTGAAGGGTGCGCCGAACAGGTACACGTCCCAGTGGAACTGGGTGGCGCCCGGCGCGCCGCCATCGGTCAGGCGCACGATGTGGCCGTTGGGGTTGCCCGCGTCGTTGTAGTAACGCGGGTTGGCGCCGTCGGTTTTGTCGAATGCGCGGTTGCTCTTGTTGCTGTTGGTCAGCGTCAGGTACACATCGCCCGTCTTGGGGTTGATGGAGGCCCATTCGGGGCGGTCCATCTTGGTGGCGCCTGCGGCGTCGGCCGCCAGGCGGGCGTGGATCAGCACGTCGGCCTGGTCGGCAAAGGCGTACTTGGCATAGGTGTCGGTAATGCCGTTCTTGCCCAAGGCCAGCTCCAGCCATTCGCCCGTGCCGTCGTCCCTGAACTTGGCCACGTACAGCGTGCCCTCGTCCATGTACTTGTCGCCCGCAGCCAGGCCGCCGGTGGCGTCGGCCGGGTCCCAGTTCTTGGCGGAAACGAACTTGTAGAAGTAGTCGTTGCGCGCGTCGTCGCCCATGTACCAGACCAGGGGCTTGCCCGCCACCACGGGGCCCAGGGCCGCGCCTTCGTGGCCCATGCGGCCCAGTGCGGTGCGCTTCTTCGGCGTGCTGCCGGGCGTGAAGGGGTCGATCTCGACCACCCAGCCGTAGGTGTTGGGGGCGTTGCGGTAGTCGTCGGCAGCGGTGGCGCCCTTCACGTGGGCATCCCAGCGGCCGTACTTGCCGTCGGCGGTGTCCGGCGTCACGGTGGCCCACAGGCCATAGAAGTCCTGCGTGCTGACGCCGTAGCGGGTCAGGGCCGTGACTTCCTTGGCCGAGCGCTTGGGGTTGTCGGTGGCGGGGCTGCGGTAGAAGTAGCCGTACCAGTTTTCCTCACAGGCCAGGTAGGTGCCCCAGGGCGTGGTGCCGTTGGCGCAGTTGTTGACCGTGCCGCGCGTGCGGCTGCCGTCTGGCGAGTACTGGGTGACCATCTGGGCCGATCGGGCCGCCGGGCCAGACAGCACGGTCTCGGTCAGGGTGTGCACGCGGCGGTTGAATGGGGAGTCCTGCTTGTAGCTCCACTGGCCGTTAGCGCCCTTCACGGTTTCGACGATGCTCACGCCGTGCAGGAACATTTCGCGGTCCACCTCGGCGGCCACGGTGCGCTTGCCGTCCACCACGGTGCGGCCCGCAGGGTGCAGGTACATGGGCGTGAGGGATTCGTGGTTCTGCACCAGCAGACCCCGGTTGGCGGTCTGGGCCGCCCACTTGTCGTTGCCGCCCATGCCGAACCAGGTCATGCCGTCGTGGTGGTCGCCAGCGCGGCGGTCGTAGGTGGCGGGGTCGTCGGTGCCGTCGTTCTTGTAGGCCGGCACGTCCGCCGCGAGGGGGTCGCCCAGACGCAGCAGCACGCTGGCGGTGTAGCCAGCGGGCACGATCACGGCATCAGCCAGGCTGTGGGCCACGGGGCTGAAGCCCAGCTTGAGGCCAGGCGCCGGTGCGGGCTCATCGTCACCGCCGCCGCCGCAGGCTGCCAGCGACATGCTGCCCAGCAGTGCGGAGCCAGCGGTCGCCACGCCGCCGCGCAGCAGGCCACGGCGGCTCAGGCGCGCACCGACCAGTGTCGAGAACGAAGGATTGCTGGTGGTGTTGTAGCCGATGTCATCGGGGTCGATCATGAGAATCCTCGTGGAGTAGGTTATGCAAACCACACGAGCGTAAAAACCCGCCGTGACATTGGCGTGAAGCTTTCATGACGAAACCAATACGCCATCCTCCGCATCACACTCATTTCGCAAATGCGAATTAATATCATTCATATAATCACCTCGCCCCCTTGATCGGCAGACCGGTCCGCCCGTGTCGGGGAAGGGTTTGTCTTGCATCTCACCCACCGGCCCGCAGGCCGTCCCTGCGGGCCGCCGCACCATCCGTGCAGGGTGCCGTCATTGTTCGTTTCAGGAGAAAGCGCCATGAGGACCCATTTTTTCAAAGCCACCGCCCTCGGCGCAGCGCTGGTTGCCTGCACACTGCCCGTCGCTGCCATGGCCCAGGCAGCGCAGCCCGCGGCGGCGCAGGCCGCCCAGGCCGTCACCGCCTCTGCCGTGGCGGCCCACTACGCAACCCTGGTGCATGCCAACTACGCCGACACCCTGGCCAGCGCACAGGCGCTGCGCACCGCCGTGCAGGCCTTCACGGCCCAGCCTTCGACCAACACCCTGGCGGCGGCCCGCAAGCAGTGGCTGGCCGCGCGTGAGTTCTATGGCCAGACCGAGGCCTTTCGCTTCTATGGCGGCCCCATCGACAACGACAACGGCCCCGAGGGCCGCATCAACGCCTGGCCCATGGACGAATCGTTCGTGGACGGCGTGCAGGGCAAGCCCAACGCTGGCCTGATCAACAACCGCCAATTCGCCATCACCAAGAAGAACCTGTCCGCGCAGAACGAGCGCGGCGGTGAGGAGAACATCGCCACCGGCTGGCACGCCATCGAATTCCTCCTGTGGGGCCAGGACCTGTCCGAGACCGGCCCCGGCAACCGCAGCTTCGAGGACTTCGTGGACGGCAAGGCCAAGAATGCCGATCGCCGTCGCCAGTACCTGACCGTGGTGACCGAACTGCTCATCGACGATCTCACCACGCTGGTGAAGGCCTGGGCGCCCGATGCGAAGAACAACTACCGCGCCCAATTCCTCAAGGGCGGCCAGGAATCTGTGCGCAAGATGCTCGTGGGCCTGGGATCCCTGTCGCGCGGCGAGCTGGCGGGTGAGCGCCTGGAGGTGGCGCTGAACAGCCAGGACCAGGAGGACGAACACTCGTGCTTCTCGGACAACACCCACCGCGACGCGGTGACCAATGCAAAGGGCATCCAGAACGTGTGGCTGGGCGAGTACAAGCGTGCCGACGGCAGCGTGCTCCGGGGCGCGTCGCTGCGCGACCTGGTGGCCGCCAAGGACGCGGCGCTGGCCGACAAGACCACGCAGCAGATCGCCGCCTCGGTGGCGGCGGCCGAGGCCATCCAGGCGCCGTTCGACCGCGAGATCATCGGCGGCAAGGACGCCCCGGGCCGCCAGCGCATCCAGAAGACGATCGACAGTCTCACCAGCCAAGCCAAGGACCTGGTCGCCGCAGCCAACGCCATCGGCATCACCAAGCTCACCCTGGTCCAGCCTTGAGCATGCAGCGACCGCAAGCCACTCGCCCCCGGCGCGCCCTGCGCCTGGCGGCAGCCAGCATCGGCATCGCCGCCGTGGGAGGCCTCGGATTGGGCGCCCTGACGGCTGCGCCACAGCCCGACCCTCTGGGCGAGAAGACCGGCGGGGACACCACGGTGTACGCCACGGGGCGCAATGCCTTCTCGTTTCCGGCGGCCAACCTGCCCGATGACGAGCGCACGCGCTTCGTCATCGGCAACTCGTTCTTTCGCCGCAACTGGGTGGAGGCGCCTGCCTCCACCAAGGCACGCGACGGCCTGGGCCCGCACTTCATCGCGCGCTCGTGCGGCGGCTGCCATGTGCAGGACGGCCGGGGCGAGCCGCCTGAAATCTTCAACCGCCTGGGTGAGACCAAGGACCCCACGGTGGCCCTGCTGATCCGCCTGTCCATCCCCGGCACCGATGCCCATGGCGGCCCCAGGCACGACCCGGTGTACGGCGACCAGTTCAACAATGCGGCCATCCAGGGCGTCAAGCCCGAGGGCCGCGTGACCCTGCGCTACGACACCCTCAAGGGCCAATTCGCCGACGGCACGCCCTACACGTTGCAAAAACCCATCTACGGCTTTGCCGACCTGGGCTACGGCCCCATGCACCCTCAAGTCATGACCAGCCCGCGCATCGCGCCGCAGATCATCGGCGTGGGCCTGCTCGAAGTCATTGCCGAGGCCGACATCCTGGCCAACGCGGCGGACCAGGCCGCCGCGCCCGGCCCCATCAAGGGCGTGCCCAACAAGGTGTGGGACGCGCCCTCCGGCAAGATGATGCTCGGCCGCTTCGGCTGGAAGGCTAATGTGGCCACCATTGCGCACCAGACCGGCGGCGCCTTCCAGGGCGACATGGGCATCACCTCGCGCCACTTCGCGAAAGAGACCTGTACCTCCACGCAGAAGGACTGCCAAGCCGCGCCCAGCGGCCAAGGCGGCGACGCAGGTGTCGAGATCGACGACAAGACCTTCAGCGACGTGGTGTTCTATCAGGCCACGCTGGCCCCGCCCGCGCGCCGCAACATCAACGATGCGCAGGTGCTGCGCGGCCAGGCCCTGTTTGCGCAGGCCCAGTGCGCCACCTGCCACCGCCCCAGCTACGTCACCCAGAACGGTCCGTTCCCACAACTGACCAGCAAGGCGCTGAGCGGCCAGCGCATCTTCCCCTACACCGACCTGCTGCTGCACGACATGGGCGAGCGCCTGGCCGATGGTCGGCCCGACTTTGGCGCCAACGGCCGCCAGTGGAAGACCCCGCCGCTGTGGGGCACGGGCCTGATCCAGGACGTGAACGGCCACACCCGCCTGCTGCACGACGGCCGCGCGCGCGGCGTGCTTGAGGCCGTCCTGTGGCACGGCGGCGAGGCCGAGGAGGCCAAGGACCAGGTGCTCAAGATGAAGAAAGCCGACCGGGACGCCCTGGTGAAATTCGTGGAGTCGCTATGACCATGAGAACCCTTGCCGCGCTGCTGCTGGCCCTGCCCCTGGCAACCCTCGCGCAAACCGCCGTGCCGACCTGGCAGCGCGAGGCCATCCCGTTCTATGACACGGTGCACGCCC
>DAIQRN010000486.1:0-2411 GCA_036786185.1 Acidovorax sp.
GTGAACACCAGCACCTGGCTCCAGTTGTGCTGCTGGATGATGTGCAGCAGCACCTGCTTCTTCTTGCCCCGGCCCACGGGGTGGATCACCTGCGTGATGCGCTGCACCGTGGTGTTGCGGGGGGTGACCTGGATGCTTTGCGGGTTTTTGAGTAGCGTGCCCGCCAGCTCGCGGATCTCGTCGCTGAAGGTGGCCGAGAACAGCAGGCTTTGCTTGTCCTTGGGCACCAGGGCCAGCACCTTCTTCACATCGTGGATGAAGCCCATGTCCAGCATGCGGTCGGCTTCGTCGAGCACCAGCACCTGCACGGTGGACAGGTCCAGGAAGCCCTGCTGCTGCAGGTCCAGCAGGCGGCCGGGTGTGGCCACCAGGATGTCCACGCCGCGCTTGATGCGGTCGATCTGCGGGTTCATGCCCACGCCGCCGAAGACGACGGTGGAGTTGATGTCGAGGTACTTGCCGTATTCGCGCACGGACTCTTCCACCTGGGCGGCCAGCTCACGGGTGGGGGTCAGCACCAGGGCGCGGATGCCCTTGCCACCAAACTTGTTCTTGGGTGCCGTGCCTTGGGAGAGGCGGTGCAGCATGGGCAGGGTGAACGCAGCGGTTTTGCCGGTGCCGGTCTGTGCGCCGGCCAGAAGGTCGTGTCCTTCCAAAACGGCGGGAATGGCCTGGGCCTGGATGGGCGTGGGGGTCTCGTAGCCCGTTTCGTGCACGGCCTTCAGGATGGCGGGAGCCAGGTTCAGTTCGTCAAATGTCATGTCGTTGGATGCGCCCGTCCGGGGCGCCGGGTATCAGCCTGTCGTGCAACCGCGCAGGTTGTCGAGCCAGTCTCAGGCTGATGAGGTTCAGGATTGGGAGCCCGGAAGCGTTGCTTCTTTTGTCCCCAGCAGTGTGCTGATGTGGCGGGCAACTGGAGCCCGTCACTGTGGATATTGTCGCATGGCCCGATAATCGCGGTTTGCACGCAGAATTTCTGCTCACTTTTGCAGGTTAGAGAACCCCAATGGCCCAATACGTTTATTCGATGAACCGCGTCTCCAAGACCGTGCCGCCCAAGCGGCAGATCTTGAAAGACATTTCCCTGAGCTTCTTCCCCGGCGCCAAGATCGGCGTGTTGGGCCTGAACGGCTCGGGCAAATCCACCCTGCTCAAGATCATGGCCGGCGTGGACAAGGAAATCGAAGGCGAAGCCATCCCCATGCCTGGGATCAAGATCGGCTACCTGCCCCAGGAGCCTCAGCTCAACCCTGAGCACAGCGTGCGTGAGAGCGTGGAAGAAGCCATGGGCGAGGTGTTTGCCGCCAAGGCCAAGCTCGAAGAGGTGTATGCGGCTTATGCCGAACCCGATGCCGATTTCGACGCACTGGCTGCCGAGCAGGCCCGCCTGGAGGCTGTGATCGCCACGGCAGGCACGGATTCCGAGCACCAGCTGGAGATCGCCGCTGATGCGCTGCGCCTGCCCCCGTGGGACGCCAAGGTGGGCGTGCTCTCGGGCGGTGAAAAGCGCCGCATTGCGCTGTGCCGCCTGCTGCTGTCCAAGCCCGACATGCTGCTGCTCGATGAACCTACCAACCACTTGGACGCCGAGTCTGTCGATTGGCTGGAACAATTCCTGCACCGTTTCCCTGGCACCGTGGTCGCCATCACCCACGATCGTTACTTCCTGGACAACGCGGCCGAGTGGATTCTGGAACTGGACCGTGGCCATGGCATTCCGTACAAGGGCAACTACAGCACCTGGCTGGACCAGAAGCAGGCCCGCCTGGAGTCCGAGAACAAGGGCGAGGAAGCCCGTGCCAAGGCCCTGAAGAAGGAACTGGAGTGGGTGCGCCAGAACGCCAAGGGCCGCCAGGCCAAGAGCAAGGCGCGTATCGCCCGCTTTGAGGAGCTGAGCGATTTCGAATACCAAAAGCGCAATGAGACGCAGGAAATCTTCATCCCTGTGGCCGACCGCCTGGGTACCCAGGTGATCGAGTTCCACAACGTCACAAAGTCCTTTGGCGACCGCGTGCTCATCGACAACCTGTCCATGACAATCCCCGCCGGCGCCATCGTCGGCATCATCGGCCCGAACGGGGCCGGTAAATCCACGCTGTTCAAGCTGATCGCGGGGCGCGAACAGCCCGACAGCGGTGAGGTGGTGATTGGTTCCACCGTCAAGATGGCCTACGTGGACCAGAGCCGTGATGCGCTGTCCGACGAGAAGACCGTGTGGGAAGACATCTCGGGCGGCCTTGACATCATTAACATCGGCAAGTTCCAGATGGCCAGCCGGGCCTATGCGGGCCGTTTCAACTTCAACGGTGGCGACCAGCAAAAGCAGGTGGGCATGCTCTCGGGTGGTGAGCGCGGGCGCCTGCACCTGGCCAAGACGCTGATTGCGGGCGGCAACGTGCTGCTGCTGGACG
>DAIQRN010000487.1:0-2401 GCA_036786185.1 Acidovorax sp.
CGAAAGTGCACGTGGACCACGGCGGCGCCTGCGTCGTAGGCGCGGCGGGCTTCTCTCGCCAACTGCTCGGGCGTGACGGGCACGTGGTGCTGGCCGGGGTCCGTCAGCACGCCGGTGATGGCGCAGGTGATGATGGCTTTGTTGCCGTGGTCGGGGCTGTGCATGGCGCCTGTCTCCTTGCTTCAAATGCCCAACTGCTTGGCAGCCAGGTCTTTCATGATTTCTTCCGCACCGCCGCCGATCATCATGACCTTGACCTCGCGGTAGATGCGCTCGCTGACGGTGCCGCGCATGTAGCCCATGCCGCCCAGTATCTGCACGGCCTGGTCGGCGCAGAACTGCAGGGTTTGTGTCGCGTGGTTCTTGAGCAGGCAGACGTTGGCCACCCATTCCGGCCCGGTGTGGCCCGCATCGGCCTGCGCGGCCACGGACTCGCACCACGCAGCCGTGGACTGGATGCGCATCTGCATGTCCACCAGCTTGTGGCGGATGACCTGGTGCTCCACCAGCGCGGCGCCAAAGGTCTTGCGCTGGCGCGCCCAGGCCAGGGCTTCGTCGTAGCAGGCTTCGGCAAAACCCAGGGCGGATACGGCGAGGCCAAAGCGCTCGGCATTGAAGTTGCCCATGATGATGCGAAAGCCGTCACCCTCCTGGCCCAGCAGGTAGCGCGCAGGCACGCGCACATTGTCGAAACGCAGGTGGGCGGTGTCGGAGCAGAGCCAGCCCATCTTGTCGAGCTTGCTGCGCGACAGGCCGCTGCTCGCACCGGGGACGAGCAGCATGGAGATGCCCCCCGCGCCCTTCATGCCCGCTTCGCCGGTACGTACCGCCACCGTGATCCAGTCGGCGCGCATGCCGGAGGTGATGAACACCTTTTCGCCGTTCACGATGTAGTCGTCGCCCTCGCGCCGCGCCGTGGTCACAAGCCGCGCCACGTCCGACCCGCCACCGGGTTCGGTAATGGCCAGCGCGGCAATCTGTTCGCCCGCCAGCACGGGCGGGATGACCTCGGCGCGCACGGCCTCGCTGCCATGGGCCAACACGGGCGGCAGGCCGATGTTGTGCGACAGCAGGCTGGCCAGCACGCCGCCGCTGGTGCCATGGCGGCTCAGGGCGCGCCACAGCGGCAGGCGCAGGGCATAGCTGGCAGGCGTGCCGCCGTATTGCCCGGGGTAGCCCAGGCCCAGCAGGCCCAGGTCGGCGGCGCGGCGGTAGAGCGTGCGCGGGAACTCGCCCACCGCATCCCAGGCGTCCACGTGCGGGGCGATCTCGGTGCGGGCGAAGCGGGTGACGGTGTCGGTGAGCGCGGTGCGGTCTTCGTCCGTGGCGATCGTCATGCGGCGGCTCCCTGTTCGGCAAACCGCGCCAGCACCTGGCCGGGCGTGACCTGCTGCCCCACCGCGACCAGCAGCTCGGCCACGGTGGCGGCTGCGGGGGTGTCCAGGCGGTGTTCGAGCTTCATGGATTCGATGACGGCCACGGTGTCGCCCGCCGCCAGCGGCTGGCCCGGCGCGGCGGGCAATGCAACGATGCGTCCGTTGAACGGGGCGCGCAGTTCAGTGGCACCGCTGTTGCCGCCTGCGCGGGCGGCAGGCTCCCACGATGCGTCTTCCACCCAGCCATCGACGCCGCCCGCTTGCCAGTGCCAGCGCAGGCGGCCCACGGGGACGGCGCGCACGCGGCGCTGGGGCAGTTGCACGGTGGTGGTCGTGTCGGCGTGTTCCACCTGCAAGCGCCCGGCCCCGAGTTCACGCACGGACAGGGCATGCACCTGCCCCTGGTGGCGCAGGCGCAGCGGGCGGGCCAGGGGGCATGGCAGCTGCGGGTTTGAAGCAAAAATGGCCTCTAGCGCAGATGGAACAAGCGCTAGCAGCTCTCTTTTTAATAGTGAATCCTGCAAGCCCGCCGCATGCTCGGCCAGGAAGGGCACCAGCGCCTCACCGCTGGCGAACACCGGGTGCTCCAGACAGGCCGCGAGGAAGGCGCGGTTGGTCGGCAGGCCCAGCACGCTGGTGACGTTCAACGCGCCCCGCAGCGCGACGATCGCCTCGGCGCGCGTGGGGGCGTGGACGATGAGTTTGCCCAGCATGGCGTCGTAGTGGGGCGAGACTTCCGCGCCCTCTTCCAGCGCATGGTCGAAGCGCAGCGCGGCGCGCTCGAAGGCGGCGGCGGGCGGCGCGCTGAAATGCAGCACGCGGCCCGTGTGGGGGCGAAAGTGCGCGTCCTCGGCGCACAGGCGCACTTCGATGGCGTGGCCTTGCAGCACCACTTGCTGTTGCGTGACGGGCAGAGGCTCGCCGCGCGCCACGCGGATTTGCCACTCCACCAGATCGAAGCCTGTCAGCGCTTCGGTCACGGGGTGTTCCACCTGCAGGCGGGTGTTCATCTCCATCAGGTAGAA
>DAIQRN010000488.1:0-2389 GCA_036786185.1 Acidovorax sp.
TCGGCACGCATCGCCAGCGTGTCGGCACGGCCCAGGGCCATCAGCTCCTGGGTGTAGCCCGACTCGAACAGCAGGTAGCTGGCCAGCGCCGCCCCGCGCACGTCGGCCATGTTGGACGTGACGCCCAGGGCGCCCAGCATGGCGCGCACCGGGCCGGGCAGCTCGCCCACGTGGCGCGCTGCCACGGCATCCAGCCGCTGCGATGGCGCGATGACCAGCAGCTCGATGGGCCGCAGCGCGCTCTGGGCGCGCACCTCGGCGGGGATGAGCGACAGTGTCTGGTTGATGCGCTGCACGCGCTCCACGTCCACCGCCAGCGCATCCAGAAAGATGTTGGACAGTGCATGTCCCGCGATTTGCGCGAGCGACGGGTAGGACGGCGTGGGGTTGACGGTGGTGTCGCCCTGGGGCTCGTGCATGCGGCCCGCGCCGATCACCAGAATGCGCTCGGCGCCCAGGTGGATGGCCGGGGCGATGGGAGCCGACTGGCGCATGGAACCGTCGCCGAAGTATTCGGTTTGGCCATCCACCGAAATGCCCTTGGCGGGAAAGATGAACGGAATGGCCGAGGACGCCAGCAGATGCTCGTGCGTGATGCGGTCGCTGGCTGCCTTGCGCTGTGAGCGTACCCAAGGCTTGACGGGTGTGGCGGCTTCAAAGAAGGTGACATGCTCGCCCGAGCTGTAGCTTGATGCCGTCACCGCCAGCGCCGTGAGATGGCCCTTGCGGATCAGCCGGGGCAGGCGCACCAGGGGCACCATCTTGACCAGCAGTTTTTCCAGCGGCGTGTTGTCCAGCAGCGAGCGCGGGCGCATGCGCCGCCACCGCGCCAGCGCCCAGCCCATGGACACCAGCGTGAGCCAGCGCGCGCCGCTGCGCATCACGCTGAGCGAATCGGCGCCATAGACCTGGTGGGCGTGGAACTGCCGCCACACGCGGGCGATGCGGCGCACGGCGCGGTCGAAGTGGTCCGCACCGCAGGCCAGCGCGGCTGCGTTGATGGCGCCCGCCGACGTGCCGGTGATGATGGGAAACGGGTTGGGCTCGTGGCCCGCGCCGCAGGCGTTGCGCAGGTCGGCAATGGCCTCCAGCACACCAACCTGGTAGGCGGCACGCGCGCCGCCACCGGTCAGCAGCAGGCCGGTGGCCTGGGGCCGCACCGTGGCAACGGGGTCGAGCAGGGGGGCAAAGCGGGGAATGTTCGACGACATGGTGGGCGCGGTGCTGTGGTGCTGGGAGTGTGGAGCGCGCCACGGGCGGCACCATGTGGGAAAACCCGCATGGGCGCAGGTGCTCAGCCCAGCAGCAGCCTGGCCACGGCGTCACCCTGCAGCACGACGATGCCATGCTCGCGGGCAAACACCTGGGCGTTGTCGCTGACCTGTCCCAGGGCTGCCACATAGACGCCCGCCGGAGCATCGCCCGCCTGCATGGCGGCATGCAGCTCGCGCAGCGGCTCCACGCCATGGGTGGCGGCCTTCCAGCGCTTGGCGCTGACCAGTGTGGTTTTGCCGCCCAGGGCCAGGCGCATGTCGGCGCCGGGGTGGTTGTTCAGGCGCTCCACCGTGTAGCCCACCCGCGTCCAGGCGCTGGCCAGGGTGTCGGCAAAGCTGCGCCAGGGCATGCTGGCCACGGCGTCCAGCATCTCGACGACCTTGGCGGGGTTGGGCGCGCGCAGTTGCTTCCAGGCGGCGATGCAGCCCACCACGAAGATGGGGAAACCCGCCAGCGCGCCCACCACAAAATACTCTTTGGGCAAAAAGGCCCCAGACGTCAGCACGATCAGGCCAACCACCACGAAGCTGACCCACCAGGGCGAGCGCAGCAGCATGGCAAACAGGGACTTTTCGGCCATCTTGAATTTCACGGGGTTCCTTTATCGGGCAGGGGTGGCAAGGCGCGCATTGTCCTTCAGACACCGGGGACACAGGGCTTGGATAGACTACCTGCCCCACAGGAGTTATTTGAATGTCAGTCACCGAACAGGGCCTCTTGGCCGCACTTTCCAGCGTGCTGGACCCCCATACGGGCAAGGATTTCGTCAGTACCCGTGCCCTGCGCAACCTGCAGATCGCCGGTGGCGACATCGCTTTTGACGTGGAACTGGGCTACCCCGCCAAGAGCCTGGTGCCCGAGCTGCGCCGCCAGCTGGTGGCCGCCGCCAAGGGCGTGGCGGGGGTGGACAACGTGTCGGTCAACATCACCACCAAGGTCATCGCCCACGCCGTGCAGCGCGGCGTGCAGCTCTTGCCCCAGGTCAAGAACATCATCGCCGTGGCGTCGGGCAAGGGTGGCGTGGGCAAAAGCACCACGGCCGCCAACCTGGCCCTGGCCCTGGCCGCCGAGGGCGCCAGCGTGGGTGTGCTGGACGCCGACATCTACGGCCCCA
>DAIQRN010000059.1:0-10004 GCA_036786185.1 Acidovorax sp.
GCCAGCATCAGCGTGTACGGCAGGTCCCAGTTGCTGGTGTGGGGCGCGGCGATCAGCACGCTTTTGGCAGCGTGGGCGGGCAAGGCGCCCTCGATGGTCCAGCCCGTCAGGCGCAGAAAGGCGCGGGATGTGGCGCGCAGGAGCGTGTTGACAACCGGCGTGTCAAAAATGGTGTGGTGCATGGGGGAAAGCAGGCGACAGGACGCCGCCGCAGGTGTATCAAAAAGCACAGCGAGTATCGCCGATGCCACCGAGCCCCCGCTTTGAGGCAGGACAAACGCCCAGGCCCAGCGCACTGGAATGCTTTTATTTTGATAGCTGCTAGCGCTTGATGGTAAAGCGCTGGAGGCCATTTTGATATAAAACCACAAACCAGCGCCGGTTGCACCTGCGGTGGGATAATCGCGGTCTTTCGACTGCCGCCCCGCCCGGCCACTGCCCCTGCAGCAGGCCACCGCGGCAACCCTCTCCCCCGCTGTAAATCCTTGCCCGTGGAACCCACCCTGAGCCCCTGGCGCATGTCCGTTGCCCCCATGATGGAATGGACTGACCGCCACTGCCGGTACTTTCACCGGCTGCTGACCCGCCAGACCCTGCTGTACACCGAGATGGTGAACGCGGGCGCCATCCTGCACGGCGGCACCGAGCGGCACCTGCGCTTCAATGCCGAAGAGCACCCCGTGGCCCTGCAACTGGGCGGCAACGAACCCGACAAGCTGGCCGAGGCCGCACGCCTGGGCGCGCAATGGGGCTACGGCGAAATCAACCTCAACTGCGGCTGCCCCAGCGACCGCGTGCAGCGTGGCGCGTTCGGTGCCAGCCTGATGAAGTCGCCCCAGCTGGTGGCCGACTGCGTGAAGGCCATGAAGGACGTGGTCGATGTGCCGGTGACCGTCAAGCACCGCATCGGCATCGACAAGGTGGAGGACTACGGCTTTGTGCGCGACTTTGTGGGCACCGTGGCGGATGCGGGCTGCACGGTGTTCATCGTGCATGCGCGCAACGCCTGGCTGCAAGGCCTGAGCCCAAAGGAAAACCGCGATATTCCGCCGCTGCGCTACGAGGTGGTGCACCGCCTGAAGGCCGAGTTTCCGCAGTTCACCATCGCCATCAACGGCGGCATCCAGACCGATGACGTGGTGCAGCAGCAGCTGGAACACCTCGATGGGGTGATGATTGGCCGTGAGGCCTACCACAACCCCTGGTGGCTGGCCCGCTGGGACCCGCTCTACTACGGCGGTGCGCCCTGCCCTTTGAGCCGCGAAGAGGTGGAGCTGGCCATGGTCGAATACATGGAGCGCGAGGCGGCCCTGTACGGCACGCCCTGGCCCCACATCGCCCGCCACATGCTGGGCCTGCGCCACAGCCTGCCGGGGGCGCGCATCTGGCGCCAGGTGTGGGGCAACCACCTGCTCAAGGACCGGCCCGCGCGCGAGGTGCATGCGCTGGCCATGGCGTCTTACGACACTTTCGCGTACGGGCAGCAGCCTGAGTAATCCGCCGCACCCGGAACCAAAGCCCGGTAGCGCGCGGCGCCCGCCGCGCTATGCCAGCCGCGCCAGCCAGGCGGCCAAAGGCTCGGGCCGCCCGAACAGGTAGCCCTGCAGGCAGTCGCACTGGCTGCCCGTGAGGAAGTCGGCTTGGGCCGTCGTCTCCACGCCTTCGGCCACCACGCGCAGATTCAGGTGGCGGGCCACCGACAGGATGGACTGCACGATGGCGGTATCGCTGGGGTCGTCCGGCGTGTCCTGCACAAAGCTCTTGTCGATCTTGAGCTCGTACAGCGGCAGGCGCTTGAGGTAGGCCAGGCTTGAATAGCCGGTGCCGAAGTCGTCAATGGAAAAACGCACGCCCAACTGCACGATTTCGGTCATGCGGGCGATGGTGTCGTCCAGGTTCTCGATGAACAGGCTCTCCGTCACCTCCAGGATCAGCTGGGTCGGGTCGGCGCCGGTGTGGGCCAGCACATGGCGCACCCGCTCGACAAAGTCGTCCTGCCGAAACTGGCGCTGGCTCACGTTGACCGAGAGCGACAGCGTGTGTCCCGCGGCCTGCAGTCGCGCCAGGGTTTCGCAGGCCTGCTGGATCATCCAGTCGCCCATGCGCAGGATCAGGCCCGAGGCTTCGGCGATGGGGATGAAGCGGCTGGGCGGAACGTTGCCGCGCGTGGGGTGGTTCCAGCGCATCAGCAGCTCGCCGCCTACCACGCGGCCCGTGGCGTCCACCTGATTTTGCACAAACGCCGACAGTTGGCCCAGGTCCTGCGCTTTTTTCAGGTCCTGCTCCAGCGCCAGGCGTTCTTGCACGTCGGCCTGCATGGCCGCTTCATAAAAGTGGATGCGGTTGCGGCCCAGGTCCTTGGCGCGGTACATGGCGGTGTCGGCCTCGCGCAGCAGGTCTTCCACCCCTTCGTCCTGCTTGGGGAACAGCGTGATGCCGATGCTGCCCGTGGTGCTGTAAAGGTGGGTGTCGATGGTGTACGGCGCCTCCAGCGCCGCGCGCAGCTCTTCGGCCACCAGCAGGGCTGCCCGCCCGGCGGATTCCATGTCCAGGGCCACGTTGTGCACCAGCACCACGAACTCGTCTCCGCCCAGGCGCGCCACGGTGTCGCCCGGGCGCAGCAGCTTTTGCAGGCGCTGGGCCACCTGCGTGAGCAGCGCATCGCCCACCGTATGGCCGCGCGCATCGTTGATCTGCTTGAAGTTGTCGAGGTCGATGTAGAGCACGGCCCCCACCTGGGCAGATTGCTGGGCGTTCATCAGCATGTGCTCCATGCGGTCCAGCAGCATGCGCCGGTTGGGCAGGCCCGTGAGCCCGTCGAAATACGACAGCTGGTGGTTCGCCTCCTCGGTGCGTTTGCGCTCGGTAATGTCGCGGGAGAGTGCGATGAAGCGCTCTGCCTCACCGGTCGCACCGTCCTTGCGGGCAACCGACAGTTCAAACCAGTGCGTGCTGCCGCCCAGCTCCAGCGGGTACTGCTGGCCTGCTGCATAGCCGGTTGCGCGGGCCGCTGTCAGGGCGGCATGGCAGGCGACGGCGGCTTCGGGGGGCACGACTTCGGTGATCCGCCGCCCCAGGAACAGCTCCGGCGGCATGGCCAGCAGTTCGGAGCGCGCCGAGCGGTAGCGCAGGATGCGCCCGTCCGAGGCCATCTCAAACAACAGGTCGGGGATGGCGCTGAGGGTGCCCTCCAGGTCGTCGCGCGTGGCACGCAGCTCCTTCGTCATGCCGCGCGCCAGCGTGACCGCCCTTTCGCGCCCCGTCGCCAGCAGCCAGGTGACCCAGGCCAGCAAAAGGCTGAACACGCCGCCCAGCAACGCGATGGGGCGGTGCCCGTCGTCCTGGAGGCGCCGCTCGAAGCGGGGCAGCGGCGTCATGCGCAGCGTCCACTGGCGCCCGCCGATGTCCAGGGTGCGGGTGGACTGGAGGGCATCCCCGGGAACGTCAGGTCCGGCGGGCGCCGCGTTGCCAAACAGCAGGGCCGAGGGTTTGGCCTGCGGCCCGTCAAAGATCTGCAGGCCAATGTCCGTGTCGAACTCACCGGCCATGCCCCGGATCACGTCCGCCGCCCGGAAGGGGGCCGACACCCAACCCACCAGGCCGCTCTGGCGCCCCTGCGGCGTGCTAGCGTCTGCCGCCGCGCCATAGACGGGCAGGTACATCACCAGGCCTGGGTTGACCGTGGGCAGCCCGTCGTCCTGTATCAGGTCGATGGGCCCCGACAGCGCCAGCGTGCCCGTGTCGCGGGCGCGGTTCAGGGCCTCCTGGGCGGCGGGCCGGGTAAAGGCATCAAAACCCAGCACCTTGGTGTTTTCGCCTTCCAGGGGTTCGATGTGGGTGACGGGCGCATAGGCGGCGCGCTCGCCCTGGGGCCACACGCCATAGTTGGGAAAACCGCGCTCGCGCATGCCGGCCACATGGGAGGCCAGGGCCGACGCGGGCACCTGCTCGATGAATGAAACGCCCTGCAGCCCGGGCCGCGTTTCCTGCAACTGCAGGGCCTGCACGTAGGCCTGGAATTCTTCGCGGTCGATGCGTTCGGAGCCTTCAAAGTAGCCCTTGACGCCCCGCAGCACCACCTGGTACGTGGCCATCCGGTCCGCCAGGTTGTAGGCGATCTGGTCGGCGGCCACCTCGAAATTGCGCGTCCGCTTGGCCTGGGAGTTGCGTTCTTCGCTGTGCCAGTACAAGGCGGCCAGCCCCAGCGTGATCAAGGCCACGATGGGCGGCAGCACCAGTGGCAGCCACCGGTGGCTGGTGGCTCCGCGCAGGCTGTCGGCCCAGGAGGCAACCGGCTCGCTACCCTGCGGGCGGTGGGGGTTCAGGGGGTTGGGGGTGGCGTGGCGCATGCGATGGCAGCATTATGAGGAACTGTCCTTCAGGGCAAGGTGGCGTTTACGCGCACACTCGGGCGCCAGAAAACGGCCCGCCGCAGGCTATGCTGGCGCGGTTCCTCCAAGGCTCCCCTCCCTTTTTATTTGTATTCATCCACAAAAACATGGCATCGCTTGATTTTGACCTGGAGGCAGACCATTTCCGCGCGTTCTATGCCAGGGAGTCCAAGGCGCTGGACGATGCCTGCGCGGCCCTGACCGGGCTGGTGGCGGGCGTGGTCACCCGCGCTGGCGGCATTGACATTGCCAAGGTCGAGGGCCGTGTGAAGGAGGCCGATGAGTGCATTCGCAAGTTTGTGCGCAAGTACCGCCCGGCGCTGGAGGAAAGCAACACCGCGTATGAAATCCAGCCCTGGATCTCGGACCTGATAGGCATTCGCGTGGTGTGCCTGTATGAGGATGAGCTGGAAAAGGTCGCGCAGATCGTTCGCGCGCATTTTGCGGTGATCGACATCACGGACAAGGTGGCTGCCGTGGAAAGCACCGAGGCCTCGTTTGGCTACAAGGGCCTGCACCTGGACCTCAGGCTCAGCGCCGCCGAGCGGGATCTGCCCGAGCATGCCGCCTACGCCCACCAGGCTTTCGAGTTGCAGATACGCACCATCATCCAGGACTCCTGGAGCGTGCTGGACCACAGGATCAAGTACAAGAAGTCCATCCCCGGGCAACTCAAGCGGCGCATCAATGTGTTGTCGGCCTTGTTCGAGCTGGCCGACCGGGAGTTCCGCCAGATCCGCGACGCCACGGCCGCCGAGCTGCTGCAGGCTCCCGACGAAACCGCCGAACCAGCCGCCGACGCGCAAACGCCCAGCAAGGCGATAGGCCCCAGCAGCGTGCTCAACGCCTTCACCTTCCTCAAGATCGCCAACCATTTCTTCAAGGACTTCGAGTTCGAGCCGTCCAAGGTCGATGGCTTTGTGGATGACATCCAGGCCTGGTCGCCCGGCATGACGCGCGCGCGCTTCAACACGCTGATCCGCGAAACCGTGGCCGTGGTCAAGCGCTACAAGCAACACTTCGAGGAGCAGAACCCGCAGGCCAGCTTCAACCCCTACACCGTCATCCGGCACTGCCTGTACCTGAGCAACCGGCAGGCGTTTCGGCCAGCCCTGCGCAACTCGGCCCGCGAGTCGTTTGAAAGCTGGCTCAAGGAACACGGGGAGCCCAAATCCCAACCCTCCCCTTGATAGGAGTCAAATTGGCACCTAGCGCTTATGCAGCAAGCGCTGACAGCTATTGTTTTGATAGTTTTCCGGACGGCACAGCAGGCCGCAGGCACCCGCTGCGGGCCCTGGCTTCATGTCGCAAAGGTGACTTTGCATAGGTGGTTTTCCTCCACTCCGCTGCGACTGGATACTGTTATATTGCGTTGCAACATAACGGAGTTTGCCCCATGCTGTACCACATCTACGAGACTCAGCGCTCCTTGATGGAGCCTTTCACCGACTTCGCGAAAGCCGCTTCCAAGCTCTACAGCAACCCCGTCTCCATCTTCAGCCAGAGCCCGCTGGCACAGCGCATGTCGGCGGGCTATGACCTGATGTACCGCCTGGGCAAGGACTACGAAAAGCCCGCCTTCGGCATCCACTCGGTGGACGTGAACGGCGTGGGGGTGGCGGTGCACGAGCGCGTGGAGCTGGACAAGCCTTTTTGCGAGCTGCGCCGCTTCAAGCGTTTTTCAGACGATCCGGCCACCTTGACCCAACTCAAGACCCAGCCCGTCGTGCTGATCGTCGCGCCCCTGTCGGGCCACTACGCCACGCTGCTGCGCGACACGGTGCGCACCATGCTCAAGGACCACAAGGTCTATATCACCGACTGGAAGAACGCCCGCCTGGTGCCGCTGTCCGACGGCGAGTTCCACCTGGACGACTATGTGAACTATGTGCAGGACTTCATCCGCCACCTGCAGGGCACATACGGCAACTGCCACGTCATCAGCGTCTGCCAGCCCACCGTGCCGGTGCTGGCCGCCGTGTCGCTGATGGCCAGCCGGGGCGAGACCACGCCCCTGTCCATGACCATGATGGGCGGCCCCATCGACGCGCGCAAGTCGCCCACCGCCGTCAACAACCTCGCCACGCAGCGCAGCTACGAGTGGTTTGAGAACAATGTCATCTACCGCGTGCCCGAGAAGTTCCCTGGCGCCGGCCGCCGCGTGTACCCCGGATTTCTGCAATACACCGGCTTCGTGGCCATGAATCCCGACCGCCATGCCACCAGCCATTACGACTATTTCAAGGACTTGATCAAGGGAGATGACGCCAGCGCCGAGGCCCACCGCAAGTTCTACGACGAATACAACGCCGTGCTGGACATGGATGCAGACTACTATCTGGAGACCATCCAGACCGTGTTCCAGGACTACAAACTGGTCAACGGCACCTGGGACGTGCGCTCCCCAGCAGGCGAAGTGGAGCGCGTGCGCCCGCAGGACATCACCACCACCGCACTCTTCACGGTAGAGGGCGAGCTGGACGATATTTCCGGCTCCGGCCAGACCGAAGCCGCGCACAGTCTGTGCACGGGTATTGTCAGTAAGGAACAGCGCCACCTGGAAGTCAAAGGCGCGGGCCACTACGGCATCTTCAGCGGCCGCCGCTGGCGCGAGATGGTTTATCCACAGGTGCACGCCTTCATCCTGGAGCACGACACGCCCCAGCAGAAGGCCGCGGCACCCAAGGCAGCGCCCAAGGCCGCAAAAACCAGCCCGCGGGCCCACAAGGCTTGAGCTCCGGCCCCCACGCCACGGCCACGCTGGTGGCGCAGATTGACGCCGCCCTGCCCCAGACGCAGTGCACCCGTTGCGGCTACCCGGACTGCGCCCGCTATGCGCAAGCCATTGCCGACGGCGAGGCCGCCATCAACCAGTGCCCGCCGGGGGGCGCGCAAGGCGTTGCCCGCCTGGCTGCCATCACCGGCCAGCCTGTTCTGCCGCTGAGCGCGGAGCATGGCCTGGAAACACCGCGTGCGGTGGCCGTCATCGACGAATCCTGGTGCATAGGCTGCACGCTGTGCATCAAGGCCTGCCCGACCGACGCCATCGTGGGCTCCCACAAGAAGATGCACACCGTCGTCGAGCCCTATTGCACGGGCTGCGAGCTGTGCATTCCGGTGTGCCCCGTCGATTGCATCCAGATGGAGAACGTGAGCGGTACCGCCACCGGCTGGGCCGCCTGGTCAGCACCATTGGCCGACCAGGCCCGCCGCCGCTACGCTGTGCACCGCGAGCGGCAGCCCCTGGACACGGTGCAGGACGATGCCAGCGACGAAGCCCCCACACCTGACGAAGCACCGGCCCAAGCGCAGGCCACCCGGCAGGCCGCCATTGCTGCCGCGCTGGAGCGGGCCCGCCAGCGGCGTGCAGGACACGGCTGACGGCAGCCCGCGCTCAGCGCGCCGCCAGGGTCTTGTACACACCGCAGCCCAAATACAGGTCCCCGGCGCGGCTCGCATAGGACATCTTGGTCTGCACGGCCCCCGAGGCGGGGTTGGTGATGTCGTATTCGACCCAGCCCGGACCCTGGTCGGCCTGCGCCACGATGTCGTGCACCAGCCGGTCGCCCGCAATGCCGGGAATGTCCTGCACCCGCGTGCCCACCTTGGCGGCGTTGCCCCCAAAGGCCAGGTAGGTGCCCGCCGCGTCCAGCGCAAAAACGTACATATCCCGGTCGTGGTAGGGCTGGCTCTTGTCGGTGATGCTGCGCAGGAACTGGTCGCGAGAGGTGCTCTTGTGCAAGGCCATGGCTTTGTGGATCAGCGCCACGGCCTCTTCGGCCGTGCCCTGCTGCAGGCGGAACGCGGCCACCGCGCGCGACAGGGTGGATGCGCGGCTTTCCAGCGCCTCGGCCTGCTGCACCGCATGGCCCACCATCTGGGCGTTGTGCTGGGTGATCTGGTCGAGCTGCTGCACGGCCACGCTGACCTCGCGCAGCCCCGTGCTCTGCTCGGCGCTGGAGCCTGAAATCTCGCTCATGCTGGCCGCCACGCTGCGGATGCCCCCCGCCATGTCGGTGATCCCGTCGCCCGCCGAGCGGATCAGGCCCGCGCTGGTCTCGACCTGGCTGACCGAGGCGCTGATCAGCGCGCGGATTTCGTGGGCGGCATCGCCGGAGCGCTTGGCCAGGGTTCGCACCTCGCCAGCCACCACCGCAAAGCCCCTGCCCTGCTCGCCGGCCCGCGCGGCCTCCACGGCAGCGTTCAGGGCCAGGATGTTGGTCTGGAACGCGATGGAGTCGATGACGCCAATGATTTCGCTCATGCGCCGGGCACTTTGCTGGATGGCCTCCACCGACTTCACCGCGCGGTCCATGGCCTGCGCCCCCTGATCGGCGGTCTGGCGCACCTGGGCGGCCTGCGCGTCCGCTCTCTGGGCGGTCTGGGCATTGTTCTGCACGGCGGAAGACAATTGCTCCACGCTGGCGGCGGTCTGCTCCAGGTTGGCGGCCTGCTGTTCGGTGCGATCCGCCAGCGCGCGGTTGCCCTCGGCCAGGCTTTGCCCCGCGTGGGCGACCAGCGCCGCGTTGCTGCGAATGTCGGCCACCATGGACGACAGCGCCAGCACCATGCCGTCCAGCGACTGTGCCATGGCGGCCACCTCGTCGCGGCCAAAGCCGGTGCCGGCATGGGCGCACAGGTCGCCGCCGCGCGTGCGCTCAATGGCCTGGGCCAGTGCCGCCAGATCGCCCGCCAGGCTGATGTGCAGCGCCAGTAAGGCATACGCCACGGCCAGGACCGCCAGCCCCAGCAGCCACCATGGAGCACCCGCCACGGCAGCGGCCAACGCCACCGCGACCAGCACCCCTAATGACAGCACCTTGCCCGGCAAGTGCCACCGGCGCATCCACCACAGGCCGGGGCGCAAAGGCGAGAATCCTGACATCTTGTCTCCTTGGTTTTTCTGGCACTCCGCCGAATCGTAGATGGGCACACTGACGGCCTGTTGACAGAGGCGCCGCCCGACCCATCGCCCATAATGAGGCCCCATGAATCCCCTGCTTTCCCATCTTCAGCCCTACCCTTTCGAGCGGCTGCGGCAACTCTTTGCGGGGGTCACGCCTCCGGCCAACTACAGCGCCATCAGCCTGGGCATGGGAGAGCCGCGCCATCCTACCCCGCAGTTCATCAAAGATGCACTTAGTAACAATCTTAATGGCTTGGCGAGCTATCCAGCCACTGCCGGTGACCTGAAACTGCGCGAATCCTTTACGGGCTGGCTTGCTCAGCGCTACGCGCTCACCATCGACCCCGCCACACAGGTCCTGCCGGTCAACGGCTCGCGCGAGGCCTTGTTTGCGTTTGCGCAGACGGTCATCGACCCCTCCCAGGGCCAGGCCCTGGTGGTCTGCCCCAATCCGTTCTATCAAATCTATGAAGGCGCGGCGCTGCTGGCGGGCGCCCAGCCTTACTACGCGCCCAGCGACCCGGCCCGCAACTTCGCCGTCAACTGGGACGCCGTGCCCGAGGCCGTGTGGGAGCGCACCCAACTGCTGTTTGTGTGTTCGCCCGGCAATCCCACGGGGGCCGTCATGCCGCTGGCCGAGTGGAAAAAGCTTTTTGCGCTGAGCGACCGCTACGGCTTTGTGATCGCCTCGGACGAGTGCTACAGCG
>DAIQRN010000489.1:0-2379 GCA_036786185.1 Acidovorax sp.
AAAATAGGCAACGGGCCACCACCATGGCAGCCACACAGTGCCCGTCTAAAACTATCAAATCAATAGCTGCCAGCGCTTACCTAGAAAGCGCTGCAAGTCGTTTTTTGCTCAGAATTTCTTGCCAATCATGGAAAAGCATGCCCTCCGCGAGCGAAGGCTTTGACTTGTCGGCACAATCGTGGGCATGAGATTCCTTCACACCATGCTGCGCGTTGGCAACCTCCAGCGCTCCATCGACTTCTACACCCAGGTGCTGGGCATGCAACTGCTGCGCCAGTCGGAAAACCCCGAGTACAAATACTCGCTGGCCTTTCTGGGCTTTGACGGCGGCAACCCCGGCCAGGCCGAGATCGAGCTGACCTACAACTGGGGCACCGAAAGCTACGACCTGGGCACGGCCTACGGCCACATCGCCCTGGGCGTGCCCGATGCCTATGCGGCCTGCGAAAAGATCAAGGCCGCAGGCGGCAACGTGACGCGCGAGGCCGGGCCGGTGAAGGGGGGCAGCACCGTCATTGCCTTTGTGACGGACCCGGATGGCTACAAGATCGAGCTGATCCAGCGGGCCGAAGGTGCGGGCGGCCAGGGTCTGCGTTGATCGCCAAAGGCCTGAATACTCCTGAAACAATAGCTTTCAGCGCTTGATGGATAAGCGCTAAAGGCCAATTTGATGCATAAAAAAACCCGGCACTGCCGGGTTTTTTGTGGGCGCTTGCAGGCGCTTGCGGCAGGGCTTACTGCGCGCTCAGCACCACTTCCACGCGGCGCGCTTCGGCGTTGTTGCCGCTGGCCGTGGTTTCCTCGGGCTTCTTCAGCTCGATCTTGTCTTCGGCCACACCCAGCGCCTTGAGCGCGTCGCTCACGGCCAGAGCGCGCTGCTTGGCCAGCTCGGCGTTCAGGGCGGCGTCGCCCGTGGCGTCGTGAAAGCCCGACACGATGGCGTTCTTGCCTTCGGCCACGCCCTTGACCACGTCGGCCAGCGCCTCGTTGGCACCGGCGGCCAGGTCGGCCTTGGCGCTGGCAAAGTAGAACTTCACCACGCCGTTTTCCACGCGCACGCTGGCGGCATCTTCGGCGGCGGCCTCAGCGGCGGGCGCTGCAGGCGCAGTAGCGGCAGCACCGGTGGCCGCCACAGCGGGCGCGGCACCCGAAGCACCCAGGCGCTTGACCACCACGGTGCCCACCACCACCGAGATCACCAGGGTGATCAGGGCAAACAGAAAACCGAGGGCAAAACGTTCTTGGCTGTCGTCGTCAGAGCTGGACATGGGGGATCCCTGTGTTGTAAAAAATTGAAGGGTGGCGGTTGGCCACAAAGCCTTCGATTGTAGAGTGAAGCCATGACGAATCTGCCCGCCCCCCTGCGCGACCCGGCCCCCATGCTGGAGCGCGCCCTGGCCGAATGGGGTGGCCAGGAGGACCTGTGGATCTTTGGCTACGGCTCGCTGATCTGGCGGCCCGACTTTGACTTCGCCGAGCGCCGCCCCGCCAAGGTCCACGGCTGGCATCGGGCCCTCAAGATGTGGAGCCGTGTGAACCGGGGCACGCCGGAGTGCCCGGGCCTGGTGTTTGGCATGCTGTCAGGCGGCAGTTGCCGAGGCATGGTGTTTCGCGTGGGCCAGCCACTGGCCCGGCAGGTGCTCATCAACCTGTGGCAGCGCGAGATGGTCACCGCCGTGTACGACCCGCGCTGGCTCAGCTGCCACACGCCGCAGGGCCCCGTGCGCGCGCTGGCCTTTACCCTGTCGCGCAAAAGCCCCAGCCACACGGGCACCCTGCCCGACCAGGAGGTGCGCCGCATCTTTGCGCAGGCCAGCGGGCGCTTTGGCACCACGCGCGACTACGCCCAGGCCACCTACGACGAACTGCGCCGCATGGGCATCGAGGACCGCGCGCTGGCGCGGCTGATCGCACTGACGACCGAATAACCACGAGCGATTTGCAATCAGCGCGCCGCCAGGATGCGCTGCGCGCGCTCCAGATCCTGCACCGTGTCGATATCCGTCACCGTGCCCTCGTCGTCCACATCCACGCGCTGCACCTGGCCCTGCTGCGCCTGCTGGCGCACCACGCTGGCGGCGCCCTGCTCGCCCGACAAGGCCAGCAGGGCGGCCAGGCACTGCGCGCCAAAACCCACCGGGTGGCCGCGTTCGCCGTGGAAGTACGGCACCACCACAGCGCTGTGCTGCAAGGCCTGCGCCAGCGTGCACAGCGTGCCGGGCCGCACCAGGGGCAGGTCGCCCGGCAGCACCAGCCAGCCCGCCGCGCCCGCCGTGGCGCGCACGGCGGCGGCAATCGAATCGCCCATGCCGGGGTGGCCCGCGTCCTCCAGGTGCCAGGGCAAGCCGCTGGCGCGCACGGCGGCCAGCGTGTGCTCCA
>DAIQRN010000490.1:0-2374 GCA_036786185.1 Acidovorax sp.
TTGCTAATTGATGAATTTAGTAATAAATTTGATAAAAACATATTCATCAAGGATGGCCATGTCTACCGTATCCCAGCGCTCCGTCGCTTTCAAACTTTCCCTGGCAGCGTTGGTAAGCCTGTTGTTGGTCTTGCTCACCACCATGACCCTGGTGAGTCTGTTTATCTGGCGGGACTTTGGTGCGGTATCGCGCCACGATGCCCACCAATATGCGACCCAGATGCGCACCCTGGTGCAGAGCTTTGATGAAACCGCTCAAGAGCAAGCCAAGCGGGACTTTGTGCTGTTCAAGTCGCGCTTTTCGGGTGACTTCAGTGTGCAAGAGCAGCCCGGTGCGGACGGCAGGCCCGAAGCCGTGCTGAATTTTCAGGGGGTGCCCCTGAACGGCAACTTCGAGGGGGTGGACCGCTTCACCAAAGACAGTGCGGGCGCCATTGCCACCATTTTTGCGCGCACGGGTGATGACTTCATCCGCGTGACCACATCCCTCAAAAAGCAGGATGGCGAGCGCGCCTACAAAACCCTGCTGGACCGCAACCACCCCGCCTATTCGCTGATGCAGGAGGGCAAGACCTACATTGGCCGCGCCAGCCTGTTTGGCAAGGAATACATGACGGTGTAAGAGCCCATTCGCGAGGGCAACCGCACGATTGGCATTCTGTTCATCGGCACCGACATGAGCGCCATCCTGGGCAGGCTGGCCCAGGTCATGGGCTCGCAAAAGCTGTTTGAAACCGGCGCGGTGTATGCGGTGAACGTGTCCACCGGCCCTGCGCGGGGGCGCACATCGGGCCTGGCCAGTGCCCTGGTGGTGGATGAAAAAACCGAAGAAGGCAAAGCCTGGCTGGCCAAGCTGACCGAGAAAGACCAGACCGGCGAGTTGGAGGTGGCCTGGTCGCCCCGCCTGGGCGCTGGCGCGCAGCAGCGCCAGTTTGTGGCAACCGAACGCTACA
This sequence comes from Acidovorax sp., assembly GCA_036786185.1. Taxonomy (GTDB): domain Bacteria; phylum Pseudomonadota; class Gammaproteobacteria; order Burkholderiales; family Burkholderiaceae_C; genus Acidovorax. The sequence goes on from DAIQRN010000490.1 coordinate 954, forward strand.
AGCCCTGGAACTGGGTGATCGTGGCCGAGGCGCCCCTGTCAGAAATGATGAAGAACGCCCGCGCCGTGCTGATCTGGCTGTGGGTGGGCGTGCTGGCCGCGCTGGTCATCCTGACGGTGGTGCTGGTCTACGCCACGCGCCGACTGGTGGGCAAACCGGTGCAGCAGCTCAGCGCCGCGCTGGGGTTCCTGTCGCAAGGCGACTTGACGCGGTCGGTGGACATCCGATCGAACGACGAGATTGGCGCCTTGGGCCAGGCCATGGAAGGCTTTCGCCAGCGTCTGGCGGAAAGCCTGGGCACGGTGCGCCGCAGTGCCGAAAGCGTGTCGTCCGCCAGTTACGAGATCGCCCAGGGCAACCAAGACCTCTCGGCCCGCACCGAAACCCAGGCCAGCTCGCTGGAGGAAACGGCTGCCAGCATGGAGGAGCTGGGCTCCACCATTCGCCACAACGCCGACAACGCCTCGCAAGCCAGCCGCCTGGCGGCCAGCGCCAGCCAGGTGGCCGCGCAAGGTGGCGACGTGGTGGCGCAGGTGGTCAGCACCATGCACAACATCAATGGCAGCAGCCAGAAGATTGCCGACATCATTGGTGTGATCGACGGCATCGCGTTTCAGACCAACATCCTGGCCTTGAACGCCGCCGTGGAAGCCGCCCGCGCGGGCGAGCAAGGCCGAGGCTTTGCCGTGGTGGCCAGCGAGGTGCGCAACCTGGCGCAGCGCACGGCAACCGAGGCCAAGGCCATCAAGGAGCTGATTGGCGCCAGCAGCGCCATGGTGCAAGAGGGCTCGGTGCTGGCTGACAAGGCGGGCACCACCATGGGCGAGGTGGTCAGCGCCATCCAGCGCGTGGCCGACATCGTCTCGGAAATCAGCGCCGCCACGGGCGAGCAAAGCGCCGGGGTGGGCCAGGTGGGGCAGGCGGTCACGCAGCTCGATCAGGCCACCCAGCAAAACGCGGCCCTGGTGGAAGAAATGGCTGCCGCCGCCAGCAGCCTGCGCACCCAGGCCGAGCAGATGGTGGAAGCCGTGGCCCAGTTCAAGCTGGGGCAGGAGCCAGGGCAGGCGCTGCAGCTAGGGCGCTGAGTGCGCATATTTGCTATTAAGTTAATAGCTGCTTGCGCTTGATGGATAAGCGCTAGAGGCCAAAAAGCTCTTATCCGGTAGCCGTGCCAGGGCCTAGTCTGGCTGATGTGTGCAGCGCTCGCACATGCTCCGCCAGCCGCTGCACGGTCAAGGGGGCGCAGCCCTCGGCATGGTTGCTGATGGTGACGTAGGCGTTCTGGCCCCTTCCTGCGATGCCGACGATCACCTTGGCCAGGGCTTCGTGTGTGGCGGGGTCCAGGTCGTGCAGCCGGTCGTAGGGGGCGTAGCGCTTTTCCGCGTCTTCGTAGCCGTAGGGGCCGTGCACTTCGTTCAGGT
>DAIQRN010000060.1:0-9952 GCA_036786185.1 Acidovorax sp.
CAGCCTCACCCACCAGCAGCGGGTTGTTCTTGCGGCGGCGGCACAGGATCTGGATGGTGCGCTCGACCTCGTATTGGCGACCGATCAACGGGTCGATCTTGCCGTCCTTGGCAGCCTGATTCAGGTTCTGGGTGAACTGCTCCAGGGGCGAGGCCTTTTCGTTGCGCTCGCCACCACCACCTTCTTCACCCTCCGCCTGGTTCTCGGCCTTGGCGGGCTCGGGCGGCTCGCCCTTCTTGATGCCGTGGGCGATGAAGTTCACCACGTCCAGGCGTGTCACGCCCTGCTGGTGCAGGTAATACACGGCGTGCGAGTCCTTCTCGCCGAAGATGGCAACGAGCACGTTGGCGCCAGTGACCTCCTTCTTGCCGTTGCCCGTGGACTGCACGTGCATGATGGCGCGCTGAATCACGCGCTGGAAGCCCAGCGTGGGCTGCGTGTCCACCTCGTCGGTGCCGGCGACCTGGGGCGTATTGTCTTTAATGAAATTAGCCAGCGATGAGCGCAGATCATCGATGTTGGCCGAACATGCGCGCAGCACCTCCGCTGCGCTGGGGTTATCGAGCAATGCAAGCAACAGATGCTCCACGGTGATGAATTCGTGGCGCTGCTGGCGGGCCTCAACAAAGGCCATGTGCAAGCTGACTTCCAGTTCCTGGGCAATCATGTGAACTCCTTTGTGCTTGCGTGGAAGGGATAACTGTAGATCGGGATCAAAAACCTGTTATTCAACAGGCTCACTGACACATTGCAGTGGGTGGCCCGCCTTGAGGGCGGCGTCAAGCACTTGCTCCACCTTGGTGGCGGCCACGTCGCGGGAATACACGCCGCAGACGCCTTTGCCGTCGAGGTGGATCTTCAACATGATCTGGGTGGCCGTTTCGCGGTCCTTGCTGAAGAACTCCTGCAGCACCACGATGACGAACTCCATCGGTGTGTAGTCGTCGTTGAGCATGACCACCTGGTACATCTGCGGCGGCTGGGTCTTCTGCGTGCGCCGCTCCAGCACGACCGAACCGCCGTCGTCCCGCGCGGGCCGGGTCACGGGCGGCGTGGTGGGGGGAGAAGGTGGTTTTGTTGCCATGAGAATCATTCTAGCCATCCGCGCGCAGGGCTGCCGCAGGAGAAAAGTGATGATGACCCCGTATTTTTCAAGGGCCAGGGAGCCCTACTCGTAAACCACCGTGGCCGTCCCGGCGCCCACTTGCGCCGTCCAAGCCGCCAGCGCCGCATCCGTGGGGTAAAAGCGGGCGCCGTCGCCCAGCTGCAGCTCTGCGACGGCCGCCGCGTCGTCGGCCACGCAACGCACGCCCATGCGCACGCGCAGGCCGTGGTGCAGCACCTCGCCCTCGGCCAGTTCTTCGCGCCGTGGCGGAAACTCGCGCACCAGGCGTTGCACATCAGGTCCCTTGTCGCCCACCGCCACATGCAGGTATTTGCCAAACCGGCACCGCGCCCCGGCCAGGTCCCAGACCTGCTGCACCTTGACGCGCAGGCCGCCACTGAAGTGGTCCAGCTGCAGCCGCCCCACCATGACCACAAACTCGTCTTCCTTGAGCTGGTTGCGGTAGGTGTTGAGCAGGGCTTCGTCGGCAGAGGCCTCGATCACGCCCGATTTGTCGTCCAGCTTGAACAGGCCCAGCCTGCCGCGCTGGCCATTGATCACACGAAAGTCGCTGACGATGCCGGCCAGCACCTGCGGCTCGCGGCTGTCAAGCAGCTCATCAATGGCGGTACGGACAAAGCGCCGCACCTCGGTGGCTACTTCGTCAAACAGATGCCCCGACAGGTAGAAGCCGATCGCCGTTTTCTCCTGCGTCAGCCGCTCTTTGATGCCCCAGGGCAGCACTTCAACCAAATCCGGCTCCTGGGTGCTGGAGCCATGGGCATCGTCGCCCATCATGTCGAAGAGCCCGCCCTGGTTCACGTTGGCCAGCGTGGCCGCCGCGAAGTCAAAGGCCCGGTCGATGGACGCGACCAACGCGGCGCGGTTGAGGTGGATCGCATCAAAGGCACCCGCCTTGATCAGCGCCTCCACCGTGCGTTTGTTCATGCGCGCCTTGTCCACCCGCACGCAGAAATCGAACAGGCTCTTGAAAGGCCCGGTGGTCCCGCCCTGCGGCCCCTCGCCCCGCCCTTCGCGCGCGGCAATGATGGCTTCGATCGCCTGCTGTCCCGTGCCCTTCACGGCGCCCAGGCCATAGCGAATGATCTTGTCGGTGACGGGCTCAAAGCGGTACATGCCGCGGTTCACGTCCGGCGGCTCGAACGACAGCCCCATCTTCTGCGCGTCTTCAAACAACACCTTGAGCTTGTCGGTGTCGTCCATTTCCACGGTCATATTGGCGCAAAAAAACTCGGCCGTGTAGTGCACCTTGAGCCAGCCCGTGTGGTAGGCCAGCAGGGAGTACGCAGCCGCATGCGACTTGTTGAAGCCGTAGCCCGCGAACTTCTCCATCAGGTCGAACACCTCATCGGCCTTGTTCTGGTCGATGCCATGGGTTGCAAGGGCACCGGCGCGGAACTTTTCGCGGTGCTCGGCCATTTCCTCGGCCTTCTTCTTGCCCATGGCGCGGCGCAGCAGGTCGGCGCCGCCCAGGCTGTAGCCGCCCAGGATCTGCGCGGTCTGCATCACCTGCTCCTGATAGACCATGATGCCGTACGTTTCGCTCAGCATATCGGCCACGGCGGGGTGCGGGTACTCCACGGGCTCCTTGCCGTGTTTTCGGTTCACGAAGCTGGGGATCAGGTCCATGGGCCCCGGGCGGTAGAGCGCGTTCAGTGCGATCAGGTCCTCCAGCCGGCTCGGACGCGCCTCTTTCAGCATGCCCTGCATGCCACGGCTTTCAAACTGGAAAACGGCTTCTGTTTTGCCCTCTGAAAACAGCCGATAGGTGGGGCCGTCGTCCAGCGGGATGTTCTCGAACGCGAAGTTTTCCTGGCCCTTGTGGCGCTTCATGATGAACTCGCGCGCGATCTCCAGGATGGTGAGCGTGGCCAGGCCCAGAAAGTCGAATTTGACCAGGCCGATGGCTTCCACATCGTCCTTGTCGTACTGGCTCACGGCGGATTCGCTGCCGGGCTGCTGGTACAGGGGGCAGAAATCGGTGAGCTTGCCCGGCGCAATCAAAACGCCCCCAGCATGCATGCCGATGTTGCGCGTCATCCCCTCAAGACGCTGCGCCATCTCGATGACGGTCTTGACGTCCTCTTCCTTGCGCACACGCTCGTAGAGCAGGGGCTCCAGCTCCAGCGCGTAGTTGTTCTTGTCCCCGTCCTTCTTGACCTCCGGCGGATAGGCCAGCGTGTAGGTCTGGCCGGGCTTGCCGGGCACCAGCTTGGAGATGCCGTCACAGAATGTGTAGCTCATGTCCATAACACGGCCCACGTCGCGGATCGCGGCCTTGGCAGCCATCGTGCCAAAGGTGGCGATCTGGCTTACGGCGTTCTTGCCATACTTCTCCTTCACGTAGTCGATCACGCGGTCGCGGTTGGACTGACAGAAGTCGATGTCGAAGTCGGGCATGGACACCCGCTCTGGGTTCAAGAAACGCTCGAACAGCAGGTTGTACTGCAGCGGGTCCAGGTCAGTGATCTTGAGCGCGTAGGCGACCAGCGAGCCCGCGCCCGACCCCCGTCCCGGTCCTACTGGGCAGCCGTTGGCCTTGGCCCATTGAATGAAATCCCCCACGATCAGGAAGTACCCAGGGAACCCCATCTTGAGAATGGTGCCCAGCTCGAACTCCAGGCGCTCCACATAGCGGGGGCGCTGCTTGTCGCGCTCGGCCTCGTTCGGAAACAGGTGCTTCAGGCGCTCTTCCAGCCCCTCGAACGACGCAAATCGAAAATACTCCTCTGCCGGCATGCCGTTGGGCGTCGGGAAATCCGGCAATCGGGGCTTGCCCAGCACCAGCGTCAGGTTGCAGCGCTTGGCCACTTCGAGCGTATTGGTGATCGCAGAGGGCACATCGGCAAACAACGCCTGCATCTCTGCGCTGGACTTGAAATACTGTTCACGCGTGAACTTGCGCACCCGGCGCTGGTTGGCGAGGATTTCGCCCTCTGCAATGCAGATCCGGGCCTCGTGCGCCTCGTAGTCGTCCGCCGTGGCGAACTGGACCGGATGAGTGGCCACCACCGGCAGGTTCAGTCGCGCCGCCAGTTGTACGGCGGCAGCCACATGGGCCTCATCGTCCGCTCGCCCGGCACGCTGGATCTCCAGGTAAAAGCGGTGCGGGTAAATCCCCGCCAGTTCCAACGCCAGATGCGCCGCACCGGCATCGTCCCCCTTCATCAAGGCCTGCCCCACGGGCCCCGCCTGCGCACCCGCCAGTGCCACCAGGCCCGCGCTCAGTTCGCGCAGCGACTCCCAGGTGCATACCGGCAGGTTCTTGACCACGTTGCGTGTCCAGGCCCTCGCAAGAAGCTCGCACAGGTTCAGGTAGCCCTGCATGTTTTGCACCAGCAGCACCATGCGCGCGGGCGTGCCAGACTCCGATGCCACGTTGATCTCGGCCCCCAGAAGGGGCTTGACGCCTTTGCCGCGCGCCTCCTTGTAGAACTTGATGGCGCCAAAAAGGTTGTTGAGGTCCGTGATGGCCAGTGCGGGCTGGCCGTCCTTGGCGGCAGCCTTGGCCACCTCATCAATGCGGTTGGTGCCGTCAACGACGGAGAACTCGGTGTGCAGGCGCAGGTGAACAAACATAGGGAACGATTGTAAGAACGTACCCTGACTCCCTGCCCGGCCCCGCCAGAGAATCCACCGCCCCCATTACAATGCCCTGCACCATGAGCCATGGCTGGAGCATGACCGGCCCAGGCGGGCCTGGGACGCTGCCATCGCGGCCCGCAAGCCCGCAGCCATACACACTCTGTTTCTTTTTGCTGAAAGCCTCTGTCGATGCTGCGTGCCCCACTGCCCTTTATTCCCGCCTTGCTGCTTGCTGGCTTGCTGGTGGGCTGCTCCAGCACCACCGAAGACAAAACGGCAGGCTGGAGCCCCAATCGCATCCACTCGGAAGCCAAGGACGAAATGAACAGCGGCGCCTACGACAAGGCGATCCCACTGTTTGAGAAACTCGAAGGCCGCGCGGCGGGCACCCCCCTGGCGCAGCAGGCACAGATCGACAAGGCCTATGCCCACTACAAGGCAGGCGAAAAAGCCGAGGCCATCGCCACCCTGGACCGTTTCATGAAGCTGCACCCGACCAGCCCGGCGTTGGATTACGCGCTCTATCTGAAGGGGTTGGTCAATTTCAATGACAACCTGGGGTTGTTCTCCTTCATTTCACGCCAGGATCTCTCGGAGCGTGACCAGAAGGCGGCCAAGGACTCTTTCGAGTCCTTCGGCGAGCTTGTGACACGCTTTCCGGAGTCGCGCTATGCGAAGGACGCCCGCCAGCGCATGACCTATATCGTCAACTCGCTGGCGCAGTACGAGGTGCATGTGGCACGCCACTACTACCAGCGGGGCGCCTATGTGGCTGCCATCAGCCGTGCGCAGACAGCTCTGGCCGACTACCAGGGCGTGCCGGCCCTGGAAGAAGCCCTGTACATCCTGATCCAGTCCTATGACGCGCTGGGCATGACGCAGCTGCGCGACGATGCCCGCCGCGTGATGGACAGCTCCTTCCCCCAGAGCGAATACCTGCGCAGCGGCTTCAAGGATCCATCGGCCCCGTGGTGGAAGTTCTGGTAAGTGCCAGCAGCGCTTCATTGAACTCCTGATCCGACTCCAGCCTCCGCATGGGCGGCAGAGCGGCCAGCAGGCGCTTGCCATAGCCCATGGTGACCAGGCGGGTGTCACCCACCACGAGAATTCCCCGGTCTGTTTCACGGCGGATCAAGCGCCCTGCCCCTTGCTTGAGCGCGACGGCAGCTTCGGGCAAGGCATAGGCCTTGAAAGCCCTGCCCCCAGCTTGCTCAATGCGCTGGGTGTGCGCCTCCACCAGCGGGTCACCCGGTGGGGGAAACGGCAGTTTGTCGATCACCACCAGCTGCAGCGCATCCCCCGGAACATCAAACCCCTCCCAGAAGGTGGCCGATGCCACGAGCACGCAACCCGACTGGCCACGGTCTGCGCCCTCGCGAAAGCGCTCCATCAACCGCCGCTTGGGGCCGTCGCCCTGCACCAGTACCTCCAGAGTACCCGTGGTGCCCCAGCGCGCCTTGAACGCATCGCCAATGGCACGCAAGGCCTTGAGCGTGGTGGTCAGCACCAAAGTGCGGCCGCCCAGCGCCTCAGCGGCATCGCTCACCCAATGCGCCAGGGCTGCACTGTGTGCCGGGTCGGCCGGGGCTGGCAAATGGCGCGGCACATACAGCGCCGCCTGCGCGGCATAGTCGAACGGACTTTCCACCCGCAGGATGCTGGCGCCTTCCAGCCCGGCGCGCTCCGTGAACCAGGTCAATTGCGCATCGTCGCCCAGGGTGGCCGAGGTAAAGATCCAGGCCCGTCCAGGCGCCGCTGCGGCATTCTCCTCAGGCCAGCCATCCGGGTCGAAATCCTCCTTGGGCGCCGCCAGCAGACGGGTGCGCATGGCATCCGCAATGTCGAGCGGCGATTCGATCAGGCGCAGTTGCATGCCCGCCTCCGCCCATCGCACGGCATCGGGCTGCGCAGGCCCCGCAAAGCGCGCCAGGCGCGCCAGCAGTTCCGATCCGCGTTCGTACAGGCGTTCGAAGTCCGGAGCGATTTCACTGACCGTGTCGAGCGCGTCCTGGGCCGCTGCGCAGGCTTGCGCCATGCGGCGCAGCGCGGCCTGCCATTGCGGTCGTGGTACGCCATCAGGCACCTCGCCGGTCCAGCGCAGACGGGCGCCACCCTGCGGCTCGCCTGCCGCCAGAATCAGGCCGCGCGCCGCCATGTCCACCGCGCTGTGCAGTCCCTGCCAATCCGCCAGGCCACGCGCATGCTGCAGGCCTGCCGCCAGCAGGTCACGCCCAAAATCCTGCAGTTGCCCGCTGGAGAGCTGCACACCCAGAAACTGGACCCCGGTTTCGTTGATCTGGTGGGCCTCGTCAAAGACCACCACACGCACCGATGGCAGCAGCTGCGCCATGCCCGACTCCCGCACGGCCACATCCGCAAAGAACAAATGGTGGTTGATGACCACCACATCCGCCGCCAGCGCCTCACGGCGGGCCAGGTTCACATGGCATTGCGAAAACCTGGGGCACTGCGAGCCCAGGCAGTTTTCACGGGTCGAGGTGATGAGCGGGATCACGGGCGATCGCTCGTCCAGTCCCGTCAGCTCGGCCAGGTCGCCAGACCGCGTGCTGGCGGACCAGGCCTCGAGCTTGGCCAGAACACGCGCCACGCCCCGCTCCTGACCCAGTATCTCTTGACGTGCACGTTCCATCCGGTACAGGCACAGGTAGCTGGCCCGCCCCTTGAGCAGCGCTATACGCACCGGCACACCCAATGTATGGGCCAGCTGCGGCAGGTCGCGTGCGAAAAGCTGGTCTTGCAGCGCCTTGGTCGCCGTGGACAGCAGCACCCGCTCCCCACTCAGCAAGGCGGGCACCAGGTAGGCAAAGGTCTTGCCCACCCCCGTGCCAGCCTCCACCACCAGTGCGCCGCCCTGCTCCATCGTCCGTGCCACAGCCACGGCCATGCGGGTCTGGCCGTCGCGGGGTTGGAAGTGGGTGTCGGCCCGCGCCAGCATGCCCTCGGAGGCGAACACCTCCTGCACCATGTCCGCGAGGGTCATGGCGCGCTTTCTGGCGGGTCACAGCGGCAGCACTGGGAAAGGGGTCGGAGATTCAAGGCAAGGACGCCGTGGAATGGCGGAAATGCCACAGGCGGGCAGATAATAAGCGCTTGGCCCATCCCGCGCGGCGCCGTTTGGACACGCGCCCTCACAATCACCAGCATGACCAAACCGTTTCGCCTCATCGCGTCCACCGGCATCCACAAGGGTGACCGCGAATACCAGCAAGACCAGGTCGCCTTGATCCCGCACCAGCGGCACAACGGCTGCGTGCTGGGCGTCGTCGCCGACGGCATGGGAGGCCGCAGCGGGGGGCGCAAGGCATCCGACCAGGTCATGATGACCGTGCGCCAGTTGTTTGAACGCTATTCGCCCGATACCGACGACCCGGTGGCCATGCTCAAGGCCATGGTCGAAGAGGCCCACATCGTCATTCGACTGACGGCCATTACCGCCGAACAGGAACCCCACAGTACCATCGCTGCATTTCTCATCAACCCCCGTGGCGACTGCCACTGGGCCCATGCGGGTGATTCGCGCATCTATCACTTTCAAGGCGCGCGGATGGTGTATCGCACCAGCGACCACTCCTACGTGCAGGCGCTGGTGGACCGTGGCGAACTCACCGAGGCCGAGGCCAACAACCACCCGCACTCCAACATTCTGGTGGGCTGCCTTGGCACGGAGAGCGATCCGCCCGTCACCACCCACGTCATCCCCCAGTTGCAACCCGGCGATGTGCTGATGGCCTGCAGTGACGGGGTGTGGCACTACTTCTCTCCGACCGAGCTCGGCTCGGTGGTGGACTCGCTCACGCCCCGTGAGGCCACGGAATTCCTCATTGAGAAGGCCCGCTCCCGGGCACGGGGAGGTGGCGACAACCTCTCGCTTGTGATCGTGAAGATCGAGGCGCTGGAAGAAGAAAAGAAAGTCGCCCGCCTGGTGCCCGCAGACACCACTCGTACCTGACGAACGCTAGCGGTTGCCCGAAGCTGGAGACAGCGGCGCCGCAGGTGAGCGCCCTTTTGCGGCCGCCTCGGCCTGGGCCTTTTCCACGCGCGCTCTGCGCTCCTGGGCCGCCCGCAGCGTTTCGGCATGGCGGCTACGGGCCTGTGCCGCACGGTCAGCGCTCTCTGCGGAGCGAGCCGCTTGCTCCTGCGCCTGCTTTTGCACCCGGGTGTGCTGCTGCTGGGCGCGCAGCTGGGCGTCGTGGTCGCGCTGCGCCTTGGTGGCCTGCGGGTCTGCGGCGGGTTTGCGCAAGTTGGCCTCTGGCTGACCACCCACCGCAGCCTTGGCGGCAGGCACCGGGCGCTGCTTTTCCTCGATGGATTTCAGGCGGTCCGCCGCCTTCTCCTTGCGCTCGGCATCGTTGAGGTTGATCTCCTGCGTGCGCAAACGGGCTTCGGCAACCCGCACCTGCGTCCGCACAGCCCTCAGACAGTCTTCCACGGCAAATTGCCGGTAGCACACGGCCTCGTCCTTCACACGCTGAGACTGGATCGCCTCACGCTCCTGGCGAATGCGTTCGTGCTCGGCCTTGCGGAGCGCCACCGCTGCGGCACGGGCGCTGTCATCCTTCGCTTCAGCAGCCAAGGCGGGGACGCCCGGCACGCAGGCAAGCAACAACGCCAGAGACAACGCCAGCCTCGTGTGCGTCATGTCAGCCCCGTGTCCACGGTGCGGCGCTCCAGCGCCAGGAACTCCTTGGACTGCATCTCGTTCAGGCGCGACACCGTGCGCGGAAATTCGTGCGCCAATGGCCCTTCGGTGTAGAGCTGCTCGGGCGGCACCGCGGCCGACATGATGAGCTTCACGCGCCGGTCGTACAACACGTCCACCAGCCAGGTGAAACGCCGCGCGGGCGAGGCCATGCTCACGGGCATGTAGGGCACATCGGAGAGCAGCACGGTGTGGAACTGCGTGGCGATCTCCAGGTAGTCGTTCTGCGAACGCGGCCCGCCGCACAAGGTCTTGAAATCGAACCAGACCACACCACCCGCCTTGCGCCGCGCACGGATCTCGCGCTGCTCGATGTGCAGCACGGGGTCCTCATCGTGCACTTCGGCCAGTTGGTCGAAGGCCTGGCCCATCTCGGCGTCGGCCTCGGCGCCCAGGGGCGTGTGGTAGAGCTTCACATGCTCCAACGTGCGGCGCCGGTAGTCGGTGCCATTGTCCACGTTGACCACTTCCAGACGTTCGTTGAGCAGCGCAATCGCGGGCAGGATGCGGTCGCGGTGCAG
>DAIQRN010000491.1:0-2364 GCA_036786185.1 Acidovorax sp.
AAGAAGGTCAGCGTGGTGGTGATCAGCATGTCCAGCGTCACCGCAATGCCGTAGGCCGCCGCCAGATTGCTCGACGAGCGGAACATCACCACGGCCAGCACAATGGCCGCGAACAGGCCCCAATTGACCAGCGGCATGTAGATCTGGCCCGTGTCGCGCACGCTGGTGTGCTGGATGTTCAGGCGCGGCAGGTAGCCCAGCTGGATGGCCTGCTTGGTCACGCTGAAGGCGCCGGTGATCAGGGCCTGCGAGGCGATCACAGTGGCCAGTGTGGCCAGCAGGACCAGCGGGATCAGCGCCCAGTCGGGCGCCATCATGTAGAAGGGGTTCTTGACGGCCTCGGGCTGGGCCAGCAGCAGCGCGCCCTGGCCAAAGTAATTCAGGGTGAGCGCCGGCATGGCCACGCCAAACCAGGCCAGGCGGATGGGCCGCTTGCCGAAATGGCCCAGGTCGGCATACAGCGCCTCGGCGCCTGTCACGCACAGCACCACGGCACCCAGGATGATGAAGCTGGTGCCCGGGTTGGCCCACATGAAGCCCAGCGCATGGTGCGGGCTCATGGCCCAGAGGATCTCGGGGTGGCCCAGGATGTGCGTGACGCCCAGCAGCGCAATGCTGATGAACCACATCAGCGTGATGGGGCCAAAAAACTTGCCAATGCCGCCCGTGCCACGCTTTTGCACGGCAAACAGCCCGAACAGCACGACCAAGGTAATGGGGATGACGTAGCGCTTGAAGTGGGGCGAGACAACCTCCAGCCCCTCCACCGCCGACAGCACCGAGATGGCGGGCGTGATCACACCATCGCCATAAAAGAGCGATGTGCCGAAGATGCCCACCGTCAGCAGCACGCCGCGCAACCGAGGCTTGTCCTTGACGGCCTGCGAGGCCAGGGCCAGCATCGCGATCAGGCCGCCTTCGCCCTTGTTGTCGGCGCGCAGCACCAGCACCACGTATTTCAGCGAGACGATGACCGTGAGCGTCCAGAAGAAGATCGACAGGACGCCGTAGATGTTGTCCTGGGTGAACGGCACATGGCCGGACCCGAACACCTCCTTCATGGCATACAGCACGCTGGTGCCGATATCGCCGTACACAACACCGATAGCGCCCAGCGTGAGCGCTGCGAGCGATGACTTGGAGCTTGGCACTGAGCACACCCAGCGCACGGGGCGCCGGGGTTTCGTTACTTTTGGGAACGCTATTGTGCGCCCGCGCGCCCTATTGCGTATGGGGGCAATTCAGCATGTTGCATTGCAACAACTAACCTGTTGCACCAGCCCCTGCACCTGTCCTGACACGTGCAAAGGACCACCTGCAACCCTATCCTCAGTCGTACACCTCGGCATCCGGGTTGGTGGCTTCCAGCTCGTAGCTGGCCGCCAGCATGGCCAGCCGCGCCACCACGCCATACATATAGAAGCGGTTGGGCGCGCTCACGCCCGGCCGCACGCCGGGCTGGGGCATGTGGGTGCTGTGCTCGAACGCCAGCGGCACGAAGCTCGCGCCCGGCGCGTTCAGGTTCTCGTCCACGCCGCGCTCGGCGTGCATGCGGTAGAAGCCGCCCACCACATAGCGATCCATCATGTACACCACGGGCTCGGCCACGGCCTCGTGCACGCGCTCCTGGGTGAGAACGCCTTCCTGGATGATGAGGTCGTTGAGCGGCTGGCCGTCCTTGATGACGGCCATTTTGTTCTTGGTCTTGCGGTTGACGGCGTCCAGCTCCTTGGCGTCGCGCACGGTCATCACGCCCATGCCGTAGGTGCCATTGTTGGCCTTGACGACGACGAAGGGCTTTTCCTTGATGCCGTATTCCTTGTACTTGCGGCGCACCTTGGCCAGTTGCGCATCCACCATGGTCTGCAGCTTGTCCAGCCCCAGGTCTTCGGCAAAGTCCACCCCGTCGCACTGGCTGTACAGCGGGTTGACGAGCCAGGGGTCGATGCCCAGCATCTTGCCAAAGCGCTTGGCCACTTCTTCGTAATTCTTGAAGTGCGTGCTCTTCTTGCGCACGCTCCAGCCTGCGTGCAACGGGGGCAGCAGGTACTGCTCGTGGATGTCCTCCAGGATGCCCGGTGCGCCCGCGGACAGGTCATTGTTGAGCAAGATGGTGCAGGGGTCGAAGTCCTTGAGCCCCAGGCGGCGGCGCGTGCGCACCACGGGCTCCAGCGTCACGGAGTCGCCGCCCGGCAGCTCGATGCGCGTGGGCTTCTTGATCTCCGGGCTGATGGAGCCCACGCGCACATTCAGGCCCGCCATGTTGAAGATGCGCTGCAACTGCACCACGTTGGCCAGGTAAAACGTGTTGCGCGTGTGGTTCTCGGGAATGATCAGCAGGTTGCGCGCCTCGGGGCAGATCTT
>DAIQRN010000061.1:0-9874 GCA_036786185.1 Acidovorax sp.
GCCCGCCCTGCATCATGGCCATGGTGAGCGCGCCAAAGGCCACGAACTCGCCCTGGGGGATGAAGATCACCCGGGTCACGGAAAAAACCAGCACCAGCGCCAGGGCCATCAATCCATAGATGGCGCCGTTGACAATGCCGTCCTGCCCCAACAGCAGGGCAATCTGCAAATCCATATTCAGCTTTCTTTCAGGGGCGGATCGGCTGGCGTTTGCTATATATTTAATAGCTACCAGCGCTTATTCAACAAGCGCTAGAGGCCATTTTTCTATATTTTTAACCGCGAGCGGAGCATTCCGGACCAGTGCCACCGTGGAACTGGCTTTGCCAGGCCACGGGTGGCGTCCCCCTGGGGGAAGGCGCGCGGCGCCCCAGGGGAGTCAAGGGCTCTTCAGGGAATGTATTTCCAGGTACCGTTCTCGATCTTGACCATCACGCGCGCGCGCTGGTCCAGGCCCAGGTGGTCTTCGGGGGACATGCTGAAGATGCCATGGGCACCGGGCACTTCCTTGATCTGCTCCAGGGCATCGCGCAGGGCAATGCGGAACTCCACCGTACCGGGCTTGGCCTTCTTGAGCGCTGCGGGCACGGCGGCGGCCATCAGCGCACCGGCATCCCAGCCGTGTGCGCCAAAAGTGGAGACACTGCCCTTGCCGTGGGCCGCCTCATAGGCTGCCACGTAGGCCATGGCCGACTTCTTCACGGGGTGCGACGCAGGCAGTTGCTCTGCCACGAGCACCGGGCCGGACGGCAGGAGAGTGCCTTCCACGTCCTTGCCACCCACGCGCAGGAAGTCGGAGTTGGCCACACCGTGGGTCTGGTACACCTTGCCGGTATAGCCACGCTCCTTGAGCGCCTTCTGAGGCAGGGCTGCGGGCGTTCCCGAACCGGCGATGAGCACGGCGTCGGGCTTGGCCGACATCATCTTCAGGGTCTGGCCCGTCACCGAAGTGTCGGTGCGCGCATAGCGCTCATTGGCCACGATCTGGAGCTTCTTGAGCCCGGCGGCCTTGGTGAACTCCTGGTACCAGCCTTCGCCGTAAGCGTCCGAGAAGCCGATGAAGGCCACGGTCTTCACACCGGCGCTGGCCATGTGGTCCACGATGGCCAGCGACATCATGATGTCGTTCTGCGGCGTCTTGAAGACCCACTTCTTCTTGGCGTCCATGGGCTCGACGATGCGCGCCGAGGCGGCCATGGAGATCAGGGGCGTCTGCGCCTCGGCCACCACGTCGATCATGGCCAGCGAGTTGGGCGTGGTGCTGGAGCCCAGGATGATGTCCACCTTGCTCTCGCTGATCAGCTTGCGCGTGTTGCCACGGCAGTGGTGGTGTCCGACGCGTCGTCGAGCACGATGTAGTTGACCTTCTCGCCCGCAATGGTGCGCGGCATCAGGGCGATGGTGTTCTTCTCGGGGATGCCCAGCGATGCCGCCGGTCCGGTGGCCGACACCGTGACGCCGACGTTGATGTCAGCCAGGGCTGAGCCACAGGCCAGGGCTGCGGCCACGGCCGTCAGGGCGAGAGAGAGAGCGTTGCGTTTCTTCATGGTTTGTCTCCTTGGTTGAAATCTTTGCGGATGGCGGATGAGCGGAGGGGAAATTTGTTATTGGTAAATGAATTCATCTAAACGAAACTTCTTGATGTTAGGCAAGAAGTTCGCTTATGTCTAATCCATTCGTTTAGGTAGAAACCCGAAAGCACCGTTGCGGTCATGGCACGGCCTCGGGCTTCGGGCCCGGCAGGCGCACGGCCGGCACGCCGCCGAAGAACAGGTCCGCGACGATGGGCGCCATGGCCTCGTAGTCGAGGTTGCCGTCGGGGCGCAGCCAGGTGAACATCCAGTTGATCATGCCGAACAGCAGCATGGTGAGGGCCTTGGCCAGGCCTGCGGCCTCGGTGTCGGGCCGCATTTGTGCCACCGCCCGGGCAAAGACGGCCACCACGGCGCGCTCCTTGCCCAAAATGCGTTCGCTGTCCTCGGGCTGCAAAAAGCGCACATCCTCGGTCAGCACGCGGTGGGCGTGGTGGGCCTCGGCGTATTCCTCGACAAAGCGGTGGATCAACTCGCGCAGCCGCGCCTCGGGTTCGAGGTGCTGGCCCTCGACTTCCTCCACCAGCGCATGCAGGCGCGAGACATGGCCGTCCGCGATGTGCACGAGCAGGTTGTATTTGTCGCGAAAGTAATGGTAGATCGTGGGCTTGGAAAGCCCACAGGCCTCGGCCACCTCGTTCATCGACGTGGCAGGGTAGCCGCGGCGTGCAAACAGCTCGGCGGCATGGCGGAGGATCATTTCGCGCTGGTCGTCGTATCCGGGAGATCGTCCTCGGGCCATGGGCAGTTTTCCTTTGCATCCAGAGTGATGGGGCAGCCATCTTGCCGCATGCCCGTGCATGCGGAGCCTGCGCGCGCCACTCTTTCCCGAGGAAAAGGGGCGGCGCCCTGCTGGGGCTGCCGTTGTCGCCATCACCGCTCGTCGAAAGACAGCACCACGCTGTCGGTCAGGGGCCTGCACTGGCAGGTCAGCACAAAGCCAGCGGCCACCTCGGCCTTGTCGAGCGCAAAGTTGCGCTCCATGCGCACCTCGCCCTCCATGCATTTGGCGCGGCAGGTTCCGCACACGCCCGAGGTGCACGAGAACGGCACCTCCAGCCCCGCGGCCGACGCGGCATCCAGAATGCTCGCCTGGTCCTTGGAGAACGAGAACTCGCGCCGCAGGCCGTCGCGCACGATGGCGATGCGCGCTGTCTGCGCATCGCCCGGCAGGGCCTCGTGCACCACGGCGCCCACCTTGCCGCCTTCGGGCAGGGCCACGCCAAAGCGCTCGACATGAATGCGCTCTTCGGGCACGCCAGCGGCCAGCAAGGCCGCCTCGGCCTCGTCGTTCATCTGGAAGGGGCCGCAGATGAAGGCCTCGTCGATCTTCTGCGCGGGGATCAGCGTCTGCAGGAACTCGGCCAGTTTCTCGCGGTTGACGAAGCCCATGTTCAGCGGCGCGTCGGTCTGCTCGGCCGAGAACACATGGTGCAGCACCAGGCGCGTGAGGTAGCGGTTCTTGAGGTCTTCGATCTCCTCCTTGAACATGGTGGACTGCAGCGTGCGGTTGCCGTAGATCAGCGTGAAGCGGCTGTGGGGCTCGCGCGCCAGCACCGTCTTCATGATGGACAGGATGGGCGTGATGCCGCTGCCCCCCGCAATGCCCAGGTAGTGGCGCTGCGCCGTGGGCTGCAGCGGCACGAAGAAGCGGCCCTGCGGCGCCATGACCTGCAAGGTGTCGCCCACCTGCAACTGTGAGTTGATCCAGTTGGAGAACACGCCACCGTTGACCTTGCGCACGCCCACGCGCAGCTCGGCGTCATCGACGCCCGCGCAGATGGAGTAGGAGCGGCGCAGGTCCTGGCCGCCGATGTCGGTGCGCAGCGTGAGGTACTGGCCTTGGGTGAAGCCGAACACCTCGCGCAGCTCGGGCGGCACATCGAAGGAGACGATGACGGCTTCGGCGGTGTCGGGCTCGATGGCGCGCACGCGCAGGGGATGGAAGATGACGCTCATGTCGGTGTCTTGTATGGGTGCGTAAAGAGGCGCTTCACAGGGGCTTGAAGTGCTCGAAGGGTTCGCGGCAGGCCAGGCAGCGGTACAGCGCCTTGCAGGCCGTGGAGCCAAAGGCGGACAGGCGCTCCGTTGCGTGGCTGCCGCAATGCGGGCACTCCAG
This sequence comes from Acidovorax sp., assembly GCA_036786185.1. Classification (GTDB taxonomy): domain Bacteria; phylum Pseudomonadota; class Gammaproteobacteria; order Burkholderiales; family Burkholderiaceae_C; genus Acidovorax. The sequence goes on from DAIQRN010000061.1 coordinate 3,712, forward strand.
GGCCGGTGCGGCGGCGGCGCGCGGCATGAAGCGCAGCGGCACCTCGGCGCCCGGCGGCAGGGGGCCGGGCGGCACGATGCCGTAGGCCCTCAGGCGCTCGCGGCCCTGATCGGTGATCCAGTCGGTGGTCCAGGCCGGGGCGCGCTGCAGCGTGACGCGGGCCGGGCCCAGGCCCGCGGCATCGATGGCCGCTAGCACATCGTGCTCGATGACCTCGGTGGCCGGACAGCCGGAATAGGTGGGTGTGAGCACCACCTCCAGCACGTCACCTGGCACATCGCCCACCCACCGCACGTCGCGCACGATGCCCAGGTCGCGCACGGAGACCGCGGGCACCTCGGGGTCGAGCACACCGTCCAGCACCTGCCACGCGCGCTGCATGCGCAGCGTGGCGGTGTCTGCGGACGGGGAACGGACGGCGGGCTCGGCGATCACCATGCGCCTCCGGGATAGCTGCGCTGCAGGTGCTGCATCTCGGCCAGGATGTAGCCCATGTGCTCGCTGTGCACACCCTGCTTGCCGGTGCTGCGAAAGGCGGATTCCTTGGGCGTGGCCAGGCTGGCAGCGGCAAGGATCTGCGCCATCTCCTCGGTCCAGGCGCTCTGCAGGTCGGCCCAGCGCGGGCCCAGGCCCGTGGCATGCGCCGCGTCATCCACCGCATCGGAGATGAACAGCTCAGGCGTGTAGCGCCACAGGGTGGTCAGGGCTGCCTCGGTACGGCGGCGCGACTCGACGGTGCCGTCACCCAGGCGCGCCACCCAGTCGGCGGCATGCTGCTGGTGGTAGCGTGCTTCCTTGAGCGCCTTGCCCGCAATGGCCGCCAGCTCCGCGTCGCTGGAGTCCTTCAACCGCGCCCACAGCAGCTTGAGCAGCGTGGCGACCATGGCGTTGCGCACCATGGTGAAGGCGAAGTCGCCGCGCGGCAGTTCCACCAGCGTGGGGTTCAGGTAGTCGCGCTCATCGCGCAGAAAGGCCAGCTGGTCTTCGTCGTACCCGTGGCCTTCCATCTCGCCAGCGCGGGTCAGCAGCGCACGCGCCTGGCCCACCAGGTCCAGCGCCATGTTGGTCAGCGCGATGTCTTCTTCCAGGATGGGGCCGTGCCCGCACCATTCGGCCAGGCGCTGGCCCAGGATCAGGCAGGTATCGCCCAGGCGCAGCAGATAGTGCGCCGCAGGGTCTGGGCTAATGTGAATGCTTGACGTTTGCATGGCTCTCTCACATGTGATTCACGGCGTCGGGCAGCACGTAGAAGGTGGGGTGGCGATAGACCTTGTCCTGCGCGGGCTCGAAAAGCATGTCCTTGTCGCCGGGGTCGCTGGCCACGATCTGCTCGGAGCGCACGACCCAGACGCTGGTGCCTTCCTGGCGGCGGGTATAGACGTCGCGCGCCAGCTGAATGGCCATGCGTGCATCGGCCGCGTGCAGGCTGCCGCAATGCTTGTGGTCCAGGCCGGCCTTGCTGCGCACGAACACCTCCCACAGCGGCCATTCGGTGGCCATGGCGGGATCGGTTGCGGAAGTGGTGGGGGATGAGGATGTCGTCATGGAAAGTTCCGTTCTGAAAGGCTCAGGCAATCGCCTGTGCCGGGGTGTGTTTGGCCGCATGGGCCAGGGCCGCTTCGCGCACCCAGGCACCGTCTTCCCAGGCCTTGACGCGCGCGCCCAGGCGCTCTTCGTTGCAGGGTCCGTCGCCGCCGATCACGCGCCAGAACTCGCTCCAGTCGATGGCGCCGAAATCGTAGGACTGGCGCTCTTCGTTCCACTTCAGGTCGGGGTCGGGCAGCGTGACGCCCAGCACCCGGGCCTGCTCGACCGTGGCATCGATGAACTTCTGGCGCAGCGTGTCGTTGGAGACGCGCTTGATGCCCCAGCGCATGGACTGGGCAGAGTTAGGTGACTGGTCGTCGGGCGGCCCGAACATCATGATGGACGGCCACCACCAGCGGTTGACAGAGTCCTGCACCATGGCGCGCTGGGCCTCGGTGCCTTGCTGCATCATGGTGAGCAGCGCGTCGTAGCCCTGGCGCTGGTGAAAGCTCTCCTCGCGGCAGATGCGCACCATGGCGCGTGCGTACGGCGCGTACGAGCAGCGGCAGATCGGCACCTGGTTCATGATGGCCGCGCCATCCACCAGCCAGCCGATGGTGCCCATGTCGGCCCAGGTCAGCGTGGGGTAGTTGAAGATGGAGCTGTACTTGGCCTTGCCCGTGTGCAGCGCATCCAGCATCTGGTCGCGCGAGCTGCCCAGGGTTTCGGCCGCCGCGTACAGATACAGGCCATGGCCGCCTTCGTCCTGCACCTTGGCCAGCAGGATGGCCTTGCGTTTGAGCGTGGGCGCGCGCGTGACCCAGTTGCCCTCGGGCAGCATGCCCACGATCTCCGAATGCGCATGCTGGCTGATCTGGCGCAGCAGGGTCTTGCGGTAGTGATCAGGCATCCAGTCTTTCGCCTCGATGAATTCGCCCGCGTCGATGCGCACATCGAAGGCCTCCTGGCGCTGCATCTCCTCGGCGCTGCGCAGGGTCTTGGCGTCACTGCCGTCTTTGCCCATGGTGTCCATGGCCTGGGTGTACATGGTGGTTTCCTTTCGTACGGATGAATGCGCGTGGCCGCTCAGCGCGCACGCTGGTCGATCACGCGGCGGGCCTTGCCCACCAGCGTGCGCTCAATGGCTTCGGGGTTCAGCACCTCGACGTCGCAGGTGATGCCCACCAGGGTCTTGATGCGGTGCTTCACCCAGTTGCTGGTCTCGGCGCGCTCGACGGTCGATATGCCGGGCTGCAGCTCGCAGCGCACGGTCACCTTGTCCAGGTTGCCGTCGCGCGCCACCAGAATCTGGTACTGGCCCGAGAGCTTTTCGTTCTGCAGCACGATCTCTTCGATCTGCGTGGGGAACACGTTCACGCCACGGATGATGAGCATGTCGTCCGAGCGGCCCACGATCTTGTCCATGCGCCTGAACGCGCGCGCCGTGGGCGGCAGCAGGCGCGTGAGGTCGCGCGTGCGGTAGCGGATCATGGGCAGCGCTTCCTTGCTCAACGAGGTGAACACGAGTTCACCCTCCTGGCCGTCGGGCAGCACTTCACCGGTCTCGGGGTCGATGATTTCGGGGTAGAAATGGTCTTCCCAGACCACGGGGCCATCCTTGCTCTCGATGCATTCGCTGGCCACGCCCGGGCCCATCACTTCGGACAGGCCGTAGATATCCACCGCGTCGATGCCGGACTTGGTCTCGATCTCGCGGCGCATGGCCTCGGTCCAGGGCTCGGCGCCGAAAATGCCGACCTTGAGCGAGCTTTCGCGCGGGTCCAGCCCCTGGCGCACGAACTCTTCGTTGATGACCTGCATGTAGGACGGCGTCACCATGATGATGCTGGGCGCGAAGTCGCGGATCAGCTGCACCTGCTTTTCCGTCTGGCCGCCGGACATGGGGATCACCGTGCAGCCCGCGCGCTCGGCACCGTAGTGCGCGCCCAGCCCGCCCGTGAACAGGCCGTAGCCGTAGGCCACATGCACGATGTCGCCCGAGCGTCCGCCCGCCGCGCGGATGGAGCGCGCCACCAGATCAGCCCAGGTGTCGATGTCCTTGCGCGTGTAGCCCACCACCGTGGGCTTGCCCGTGGTGCCCGAGGAGGCGTGCACGCGCGACACCTGCTCGCGCGGCACGGCGAACATGCCAAAGGGGTAGTTGTCGCGCAGGTCCTTCTTGACCGTGAAAGGGAACTTGGAAATGTCGGACAGCTGCTTCAAGTCGCCAGGGTGCACGCCCTTGGCGTCAAACGCACGCCTGTAGTGCGGCACGTTGTCGTAAGCATGCTGCAGCGTCCAGCGCAGGCGCTGCAACTGCAGTGCCTGTATTTCGTCGCGGCTGGCGGTTTCGATGGGCTCCAGATCACCTGGGGCGGGTTGGCGCACGGCCATGGATGTCTCCTGTGGATAGGGGTATGAGAAGGTCAGCGGGCGGCCGCAGGCAGCGGCACCGTGGGCTTGCCCTTGATGCAGTACGAGCGCCCCCGGAACACGGCGACGGCCTCGCCCCGCTGATTGCGCACATTCACGTCATAGACGCCGGTGCGTCCGGCCAGGGACACCTCGGCAGCCTCGGCCGTAAGGCGGTCACCCTCGCGGGCGGGCGCCAGGAAGTCGATGGACAGGCCCGAGGCCACGGTCATGTCGTTGCGCGAATTGCAGGCAAAGGCAAACGCCGAATCGGCCAGCGTGGTGATGAAGCCGCCATGGCAGGTATCAAAGCCATTGAGCATGTCGGCGCGCACCACCATCTCCAGCGTGGCCTGCCCGGGGCCCATGGCCGTGATGCGCATGCCCAGGCCCTGGGTGGCGCGGTCGTTGGCCAGCATGCCGCTGCGCACATGCTCGGCAAGGGCCTGGGGGCTCAAGGCGGATGGGGTAATGGAGGAATCCATGGAGGGCGTTCTCAACGGTCGGTAAACAAAGGGGCGCGCTTGGCAAGAAAGGCCTCGACCCCCTCGCGGTAGTCGGCGGAGGCGCCCAGCGTGCGCTGCACGGCGGCCTCCTGCGCCAGGGCCTGGCCGTAATCCATCTGCACGGCGGCATCCATGGCCTGGCGCGTGGCCACCAGGGCCTTGATGGGCATAGCGGCCAGGCGCTGGGCCAGGGCCTGGGCTTCGTCCTGCAGGGCTGCGTCGTCCACGCAGCGCCAGATCAGGCCCAGGCGCTCGGCCTCGGGCGCGGGCAATTTGTCACCCAGCAGCGCCAGGCCCAGAGCCTGCGCCCGGCCCACCAGGCGTGGCAGCAGCCAGGTGCCGCCGGTGTCGGGCACCAGGCCGATCTTGGTGAAAGCCTGGATGAAGCTGGCCGAGCGCGCCGCCAGCACCAGATCGCAGCCCAGGGCCAGGTTTGCGCCTGCGCCGGCGGCCACGCCGTTGACGGCGGCGATCACCGGAATGGGCATGCTGCGGATGCGCAGGCACAGCGGGCCGTAGAGTTTTTCGATCACATCGCCCAGGTCCTTGGGCGCGGCGCCCGGCGTGAGGTCGGGCGCCACGGCGGGGTCAGACAGGTCCTGCCCGGCGCAGAACGCACGACCCGCGCCCGTGATGACGATGCAGCGCACATCCGGCGCCTGGGCTGCAGCCTCCAGCGCGGCCAGCAGTTGCGCATGCAGATCGGCGGTGAAGCTGTTCAAGGCCGCAGGGCGGTTCAGCGCCAGGGTTTGCACGGCGCCGGACTGCGTCACGAGGATAAGGGGTTCAGACATGGGAAGGTTCCGGCCTTATCAAGATGAAGGGAAAAGGGTTTTGATGGGCCGCAAACATTGTTGACCGACCGTTCGGTAAAGAACAAACTTTCCCTATCCCTGATGCAAGTCAATTCGATCAGGGCAAACCCTTAAAGGAGACGAAACCATGTCCTTGTTCGATACCCACCGCGCGCTTCTGGACGGCGCCCTCAACGCCTTGGCCACGCGCGGCCACTGGTCTGCCTTCCCCGAATCACCTTCGCCCAAGGTGTATGGCGAAACCGGCCAGGCCGACGGTCAGGCAGCGGTGGCCGCCCTGCTGGGCAAGGACTACCCGCTGCAGCAGCCCGGCGAACAGGCTCGGCTGGCGACCGAGCGCTCGCCCTACGGCGTGGCGCTGGATGTGCGCTACCCCGACTGCGACATCCACGCGCTGGTGGATGCCGCCGTGGCGGCCGAGCCCGCCTGGCAGGCACTGGGCGCGCGCGGCCGCGTGGGGCTGCTGCTGGAGGCACTGACCCGCATCCACCGCCGCAGCCACGAGATCGCCCACGCCGTGATGCTGACCACCGGCCAGGGTCCCATGATGGCCTTCCAGGCCGGTGGCCCGCATGCGCAGGACCGCGCCCTTGAAGCCATCGCCTACGCCTGGAAAGCCATGGCCGACGTGCCCGGCGAAGCGCTGTGGGACAAGCCCCAGGGCAAGAACCCTTCGCTGGTGATGCAAAAGCACTACGAGATCGTCGGGCGCGGCGTGGCGCTGGTCGTCGGCTGCGCCACCTTCCCCACCTGGAACACCTACCCCGGCCTGTTCGCCGCGCTGGCCACGGGCAACCCGGTCATCGTCAAGCCCCACCCCAACGCCGTGCTGCCCGCCGCCATCTCGGTCAGCATCCTGCGCGACGTGCTGGCCGAGCAGGGCCTGGACCCCAACACCGTGAC
>DAIQRN010000492.1:0-2347 GCA_036786185.1 Acidovorax sp.
TGACCGAAACCTTCGCCGCCATCGAGATGGCCAAGCGCGCGGGCTACACCGCCGTCATCAGCCACCGCTCGGGTGAGACCGAAGACAGCACCATTGCCGACATCTCGGTGGGCACGAACGCCGGCCAGATCAAGACCGGCTCGCTGAGCCGCAGCGACCGCATCGCCAAGTACAACCAGTTGCTGCGCATCGAGGAGGACCTGGGCGAGATCGCACAATACCCCGGCCGCGCAGCCTTCTACAACTTGCGCTGACCCCACCCCTCGCCTGAGCGAGCCCGGCCTTGGTCTCCCGCATCATCCCCGTCATCCTGCTGGCCCTGCTGGCAGCCCTGCACGCCCAGCTCTGGCTGGGGCGGGGCAGCCTGCCGCGCGTCAACGCGATGCAGCGGCAGATCGACGTGCAAAAGGCGGCCAACGACCAGGCCCGCCAGGCCAACGAACGCCTGGCCTCCGAGGTGCACGACCTCAAGGAAGGGCTGGACATGGTGGAAGAAAAAGCGCGCAGCGAGCTGGGCATGGTCAAGCCCAACGAGGTGTACGTGCAGTTCACTCCCCGCTGACCGCAGCGTGGACCACACTCCCGTGGTGGCCCTGCTCGGCGCGCCGGGCACCGGGGCCGACGCACTGGCCGCCGCGCTGCGCCAGCGCCTGGCCCCCGGCACCGTCCAGATCACCCCCTGCACCCATGCCCCCGAAGGCGCCGCGCTGATCTTGCTGATGGGGCTGCCCCCGCAGGCCTCTCCCGAGCAGGAAGTGGACGATGCCCAATTGCGCGCCGCGCTGGCGCAGGCCGGACAGGCCTACCGGGTGGTGTATGGGCACGGTGAACAGCAGGTAGAGCACGCCTTGAAAGCTATCAAAAATATAGCTTCTAGCGCTTATCCAGAAAGCGCTGGAGCCACTTTTGAATCAAAATCCGTCCGACTGCGCAACCGGTACTGCGACAAGTGCAGCGACCCCGAGTGCGAGCGTCGGCTCTTCAGCGAACTGATCAGGCCTGCTGCGCCAGCCCGCGCTTGAGCTCCTTGAGCAGCAGCACCACCTGACTGGAGCCATAGCGGTAGCCGCCATTGAGCACCTGAACGGCCTTGTCCCACGCGCCCTGCTGGGCCAGCTCAACCAAAAGCGCGGCCTGTTCGTGGAAATACTGGTGGCGCACCATCAACAGCGGATAGGCGGGCTGGTCGCCCAGCAGTTCGCCGCCCACGCCATGCAGCCAGCGGCCCAAGGCGCAATGGTCATCGCGGCGAACCACGGCAGGGTCCAGCCCCACGGTGGTGCGGCCTTCCAGGTAGTCCATCAGGCGCGCCTTCCAGCGCTCATGGGCAATGATGGCCGCATCGATGTCCAGGGCGGCCAGCAGAGTGTCTGCCCGCCGCGAATCCGGCGCTGCGGCCAACGCCTGCTGGTGGCTGCCGAAGACACGACGAAGAAAACCCATTGCACCCCTCTTGTGGAAGAGGGCCATCTTAGGGCGGAACGGCGGGGGCGATTGTCAACGATGGTTGCGGCGCCCACCACCCCCTGCCAACGCAAGGCCTGACTACTGGATTCCGCTCGGGCCTGGCGGCTGGCTGGCCGCGGGCGCCACAAAAATCTGCGCCGCATCCACCGCGTCAAACCGGTACTGCTGGCCGCAGAACTCGCAGCCCACCTCGATGTCCTCGCGCTCGGCCAGGATGCTCTCGGCCTCTTCGACACCCAGGTTGCGCAGCATGTTGCTGACGCGCTCGCGGCTGCAGGTGCAGGCAAAACGCGGGCCACTGGCGCCTTGCTGGGGCTCGAAGCGCAGCAGCTTCTCTTCCCAGAACAGGCGACGCAGGATGGTGTCCACGTCCAGCGTCAGCAGCTCCTCGCGCGTCAGGCTGGCGGCCAGGTGGGCGATGCGGTTGTAATCCTCGTTGTGGCCGATCTGGTCCTCGTTCTCGCGGTGCGTGAGGCCTGCGGCCAGGTTGCCCTCGCCCTTGAGGGGCATGCGCTGGATCAAGAGGCCCGCCGCCAGCTGGTCGTTGGCGCCCAGCACCAGGATGGTGTCGAGCTGTTCGGACTGCAGCATGTAGTGCTGCAGCACGTCGGAGAGCTTGTCCAGCTTTTCGTGGCGGTCGCCATGGAGCGGCACCACGCCCTGGTAGGGCTGCTGGCCGGGGTGGCGGTCCTTGGGGTCGAGCGTGATGGCGCAGCGGCCACCGCCGCCCACGTTCACCATCTGGCTCAGGCGCGCGCCCTCGGGCACCTCGCCATTGATGGTGGCCGTGGCGCGCAGGCTCAGGTCGGACTGCACTTCGGCCACGGCCAGCTTGACCGGGCCGTCGCCAAACACCTGCAACACCAGCGCGCCGTTGAAT
>DAIQRN010000062.1:0-9844 GCA_036786185.1 Acidovorax sp.
CGTCATGAACGCCTCGGGCTGCGGCGTCACCGTCAAGGAATACGGCCACATCCTGCAGGGCGACGCGCAGTACGCCGCCAAGGCCGCGCGCATCAGCGCCCTCACGCGCGACCTGTCCGAGCTGCTGCCGCAGATGCTGCCCGAGCTGGCCAGCAAGCTGCAGGGCCGCGTGCAGCAGCCCGACACGCTGTACGCCTACCACCCGCCCTGCACGCTGCAGCACGGCCAGCAGCTGCGCGGCGGGGTCGAGGCGCACCTGAACCAGCTGGGCTTTCGGCTGCGCACCGCGCGCAGCGAGGCGCACCTGTGCTGCGGCTCGGCGGGCACCTATTCGGTGCTCAACCCGGGTCTGGCCAGCCAACTGCGCGACCGCAAGCTGGGCGTACTGGCCGAGGCCTTTGGCGAGCAGCCGCCCGACATGATCCTGTCGGCTAACATCGGCTGCATCACCCACCTGCAAAGCGGCACGGGCACGCCGGTGCGGCACTGGGTGGAGGTGCTGGACGAGGCGCTGGCTGCCCCGCGCCACGCCTGACGGGCCGGCGCGCTCACCGCCGTGCGGCCCAGGCGCGCAGCTCGGCTTCAGGCAGGGGGCGGCTGAAGAGGTAGCCCTGGAACAGGTCGCACCCCGAGCGCCGCAGGCGTTCGCGCTGGGCGTCTGTTTCCACCCCCTCGGCCAGCACGCGCAGGCCCAGCTGGTGGGCCATGGCCACGATGGCGTCGATCAGTACGGCAGGGCGCCTGCCCTGGCCGCTGTGTGCGGGCGCGTCGATGTCCATGATGAACGACCGGTCGATCTTGAGCAGGTCGATCGGCAGGCGCTTGAGGTACGCGAGGCTGGAGTACCCCGTGCCGAAGTCGTCCAGCGCAAACCGCATGCCGGGGCGTTGCAGCCGGGCCATTTTCTCCAGGGTCGCTTCCAGGTCGTCCACCAGCACGCTCTCGGTGAGTTCGAGCTCCAGCGAGGCCGCGCTGATGCCCAAGCGCGTGACCAGGTTCTCGACGCGGTCGGCGAAATCGGGCTCGCGGAACTGGCGGGCGCTCACGTTCACGGCCATCGTGAGGTCTCTGGCCCAGCTGCTGCAGGCCGGGTCGTTTTGCCAGCGCTGCAGGGCGCCAAGGGCTTCCTCCAGCACCCAATGGCCCAGGGGCACGATCAGGCCACTGGCTTCGGCGTCCGGGATGAACTGCGCGGGTGACACCAGACCCCGCTGCGGATCCTGCCAGCGCACCAGCGCCTCCACGCCCACCAGTTGATCCTGCGCGTCCAGCTGCGGCTGGTAGTGCAGCACCAGCGGCACCGGGGTGGACTGGAGGGCGCGGCGCAGGTCGTTGCGCAATGCGAGGCGCTCGCTGGCGGCTTCCTGCAGCGCGTGCGCAAAAAACTGTACGCGGCTGTCACCCGCATTCTTGGCGCGGTGCATGGCGGTTTCGGCTTCTCGCAGCAGCTCGGGGGCATCGCGGCTGTCGTTCGGGACCATCACCACCCCCGCTCCCGCCGACAGGTGCAGCGTATGGCCCTGCACCTGCACGGGCTCGGCGATGGCAGCCAGCACCCGCTCGATACAGCGGGCGGCCTCGGCCGACGCTTGGTTGAGGTCGCCCTGCAGGTCGCACAGCAGCAGGGCAAAGGTGTCGCCATCTACGCGGGCCAGCGTCTGGCCTTGCAGCTGCAGCGCGCTCATGCGCTGCGCCAGCGTGCGCAGCACGGTGTCACCCGCAGCCATCCCCAGCGAATCGTTCACCGATTGAAAAGCATCGATGTTGATGGCCGCCAAGGCAGCGCGGCGCGATTGCGTACCCGCGGTGGCAAGTGCCTGCTCCACTTGCTCCAGCAGAAAGCGGCGGTTGCTCAGCCCGGTCAGTGCATCGAAATGGGCCAACCGCCGTATTTCCGCCTCGGCCGCCAGCCGGGTGCGGATGTCGCGCACAGCCACCGCGCGCACCTGCCGTGTGCCCAGCTGCTGCATGCGGACACTGCATTCGCAGGGGATGATCTGCCCGTTGGAGTCGATGAGGCCCACCTCCCAGATGCCCTCGGCGCCATGCGCCATGCGTTGCTGGATGACTTCAACATACGAGGGCGCCACCCACGACAGAACGGCCGTGCCAATCAGGCCGCCAGGGGCCACGCCCATCAGCCGCTCGGCGGCGGAGTTGGCATCGGTGACCCGCCCGCTCTCGTGCAGGATGATCGCCTCGAAGGAAGCGTCAGACAGCTGGCGAAAGCGGGCCTCGCTCTCGGCCAGTGCCGTGTTGCGCGCCTGGATCTCGGCCGCCATGCGCTCCATGGCGTGCCCCAGCTCACCGAATTCGCCCTGGCCTTGCCATTGGGGCAGCCGGGTGAAGTCGCCGGCGCCGATGCGCTGCATGCCGGCGCGCAATGCCGCCACCGGCCGCAAGATGCCCTGGCGTGCCAGTTCCAGCAGGCCCAGTGCGGCCAGCAATACGGCTGCGGCCAGCGCCAGGCCTTGCCGGTGGATCAGCCCCCAGGTCTGGGCGGCCACCGGGCGCAGGTCGTAGTCAATCCACAGCAGTCCCTGTCGCGTGGCACGCATTTCACCGGGCTGCAACGCCAGGGTGACGGGCGCCAGTGCGGTCAGGCGCAACTGGGCGCGGTCCAGGTTCAGTACCTCCCGCTGGGCCTCGCGCACCTGGCGGGCCGAGTCTTCGCTGAAACCCGGCACCAGGCCGGCGGCCCGCTGGCCTTTCCAGGCAAACCGGGTGGCTGCCACCACCTTGCCATCGGGGCCCAGGAGCGCCGCGTGCGCGATCACCGGGTTCAGCCCCAGATGGGACACCACGCCCTCCGTGCCGCTGCCATCGCCGCGGCGCAGTACGGTTTCGAGCGCCCGTTGGGTTTGCAGCAGTTCGGCGTGCGCCGTGCTGTTGGCAAAGTGCTCCAGCTCGCGGTTGTAGTGGTGCCGCTGCACCAGGAGGAACATCGCAAACAATACTGCGCTGGCCAGAACCAGCGACAGCGGCAGCCACAGACGCAGCCTGAAAACGCGCACAGGGCGCAGGGAGACGGGGGGCGCGCTCATCGGGTACTGCTGCGCACGAAGCGGTCGTCAATGAGCGACGCCGCATCCACGGCGCGGTGCAGCAGGCCCTGTTCACGCATGTTGGCCGCCAGGCGCTGCGCTGACTTGGCCAGCCGTGCCTCGGGCCCGCTCAGCATGGTGCGGTTGGCCGCCGCGTCGGGCAACTCGATGCCACCCAGTGCCGCATCCATTTCGGCCGGCGTCAGGCCCAGGCGCGGTGTCATGCGCTGCAGTGCGTCTTCCCGGGCCGTGGCCATGTGAGCCAGTGCACGCTGGTGGGCCTGCAGCAGCTGTGCAATGTGTTGCGAACAGCAGTCCAGAGCCTCCTTGCGCGCCACCAGCACGTCCACGATTTCTCCGGGGATCTCGCGGCTGTCGAACAGGACCCTGGCACCGCTTGCGCGCAGCACCTGCAGCACCGGGTCAAACGTCACCAGCGCATCCACCCGCCCGTCGCGCCAGGCCGAGAGGTGCTCGTCCATCGGCAGGGGCACGACAGTGATGTCCGCGGATGCAAGCCCCGCCTTGCGCAGGGCCGCCTGCAGCATGTAGGCCCCGACGGCGGTCTGCTCCACGCCCACCTTGCTGCCGCGCAGGTCGCTCAGGTCGGCCAGGCCAGGGCGCACCACCAGTGCGTCGGCACCGCTGGATACATCCATCACCCACACCACTTTCAGCGCAATCCCCTCCTGGGCCAGCGTGAGGGCTTCGTCCAGCGTCAGGCCAGCCATGCCCAGCTGCCCGGTGCGCAGCGCATCCATGCTCTGTGTGGTGGACCCCAGCTCCACCAGCCGCACGGGCAGCCCATCGTGCAGGCCCAGGTCGCGCGCCAGGTACAGCGGCTCGTAACCCGTCCAGGTGTTGGTGCCCACGGCAAGAGGCGGCTCGTAGCGCGGGCCGCAAGCCGTCAACCATGCCGCACCACCTGCCAGGGCCAGGATGGCGCACCACCTGCGCCACCCGGCGCAGCGCGCCAGGGGGTCTGCGGAAAGGGGCACAGAGAGGGGCATGGCCAGAATGGTAAGCGAGTGTGACGAAATGTGTGCACCCCATCTGCGATCAGCGGGGAGGGGGGCTTGCCCGGGCCCGAACGGAAATCTGGGATGATCCGGGATTGTCCTTCCCGCCCTGCAGCAGCGCCTGCAGCTTGATTGCCCAGCCCATGTCCGTCGATTCTTCGCCTGCCTCCCCCGCTTCCGCTTCTGATTCCGCTGCCGCATCTTCGGATGCCATTGCTGCTGCCGGTGCTCCCCGGGAACCCCGTGCACGCCGAGGCGGTCGACGCAAGCCGGCGCACGCGGCGGGCAACGGCGCCCCGGCGGGCCCTGCGGCCGGTGCCGCCCCGTCGCAGTCCAGGGCGCCGCACCCTGTTCTGGAGCAACTGGCCGGCTTGTACCCGCACCTGTTTGGCGCCGTGTTCCGCCCGCTCAAGCGCGGCATCTTCCAGGACCTGCAGGCCGCGCACCCCGGCGTGTTCGAGAAAGAAGAACTCAAGGCCGCCCTGGGGCTGCACACCCGTTCCACGCGCTACCTGCAAAGCGTGGCGGCGGGCGAGCAGCGCCACGACCTCGCGGGCCAGCCGGTGGAGGCCATGGCACCCGAGCATGTGCACCACGCGCTGCTGGAGGTCTATCGCCGCCGCAAGAACAACAAGGCCCGCGCCACCGAAGACCTGCTGCCCAAGCTGCGCAACCGCATGATCGCCGCGTTCGAGGCCTCGGGCCTCTCGCGCGAGGACTACACCGCGCGGGTGGCAAGCCGCGACGAGGCCGCCAACGCCATCCTCGAAGAAGCCTTTGCCGACTGGGCGGCCCGCAATGCCAAGGACGAAGCCCTGCTGCGCGCCTTCGAGGCCAGCGGCCAGACGCTGGAGGCCTTTGCCGACATGTACGGCATGGTGCCGCGCACCGTGGGCCAGCAGATCGAGCGCGCGCGCAGACTGGCGGCCGCCCGGGCCTGACGTGGGGGCCTCAGGCTACTGACATCAGGCGGCCAGCGCCGCCTCGATGTCCCCCGCCAGCTTCTGGGGCGCATCCTGCGGCGCGTAGCGGCGGATCACCCGGCCGTCCTTGCCGACGAGGAACTTGGTGAAGTTCCATTTGATGGCCTTGCTGCCCAAAAGGCCGGGGGCCTCGGCGGTGAGCCACCTGTACAGCGGCGAGGCGTCGGCGCCGTTCACGTCGATCTTGGCCATCATCGGAAAGCTCACGCCGTAGTTGAGCTGGCAGAAGCTGGCGATCTCGTCGTTGCTGCCCGGGTCCTGGCCGCCGAACTGGTTGCAGGGGAAACCCAGCACGACGAGGCCTTGGTCGGCGTATTTCTTGTGCAGTGCTTCCAGCCCGCCGAACTGGGGCGTGAAGCCGCAGGCACTGGCGGTGTTCACGATAAGCAATACCTTGCCCCGATATTGCGACAGGGGCACGGCCTGGCCGTTCATCTGCAGCGCTTCAAAGTCGTAGAGGCTGGTGGGCATGGCGAAGGCTCCTCGGGGTGGACGACGCCCCCATGGTAGTCCGTTCAGTGCGGCGCAGCACCCGGGCGGCGAAATTGCAGCGCTGCGAGCAGGGACGCCAGCAGGATCAGCGCCCCGCCCAGCACGGTGCGCGTGCTCAGGGTGGACGCGCCCAGCAGGGCCGAGGACACGCTGGCGAACATCACCTCCGACAGCATCACCAGCGCCGTGGTGCCCGCCGCCAGCCGCGCCGCGCCAAACTGCAGCGCCCAGTTGCCCAGCATCAGCACCCCGGCCAGCAGCAGTCCGGTGATGACCCAGGTGGCGTTGGCGGCGGGGAAGGGCTCCACCACCCCCACCTGCAGCCCGATGCCCGCCACGGCCAGCGCCATCAGCATGCAGCCGCCAAACATCGAGAACATGCGCGCGGGCCCCGGCACGGTATGCAGGCGGCGCAGTGTGACGTTGGTGAGCGCAAACATGAAGCCGCCCAGCAGCGCCAGGCCGTCTGCCAGTGACAGGTTCTGCAGCAGGCGCGACGCGGGTGCGCCCTCGGGCAGCAGCACCAGCACCACGCCGCAGAAAGCCAGCCCCAGGCGCAGCAGCGCCGCCGGGGTGGGGCGCTCTCCCAGCACCTTCCAGGCCAGCAGCACCGCCCAGGCGGGCATCAGATAGAACAGCAGGATCACGCGCACCACGTCGCCAATGGTCACGGCCCAGTTGAAGGCCACGTTGTTCAGGCCCGAGGCCAGCGCCAGCAGCCACAGCTGCGGATGCGCGCGCACCTGCTGCAGAACGCCGGGGCGCCAGGCCAGCAGCGCGAGCAGCACCACGGCATACATGCAGGCCGTGGCCCACAGCGGGTGCAGGCCCGCCTGGTGCATGCGCTGAAACGGCCACCAGGCCAGCCCCCAGACAAAGGCGTTGAACAACAGGGCGGCGAAGGGCAAGGGTGATTGCATTAAAAAATGGCTCTAGAGCTTGATGGATAAGCGCAAACAGCTATGAAATTGATAGTAATAAGCGCCGCCATCAAAACTGGCGCACCCTCAAAACCAGTGCACCCGTGGATCTGGCTTCGCCAGTCCACCGGGTGCGTCCCCCTCGGGGGAAGCGGCGCAGCCGCTCAGGGGGGCTTCTCAATGATGCGTGTCGTGCCGCGCGATGTGCAGCAGGTGCTCGACCTCGTCGCGGTGCTGGCTGCAGTTGTGCCGGTGCCAGAGCCGAATCAGCCACATCACGCCCGCCACCACCAGCCCGAAGGCCGTGATGGCGCCAAACACCGACAGCCCCAGCTTGAGCGACAGGCTGTAGAACGCGCCCAGGCCCAGGATGGCCGCCTGCTCGTTGAAGTTCTGCACGGCGATGGAGCGGCCCGCGCCCATCAGGTTGTGGCCCCGGTGCTGCAGCAGCGCGTTCATGGGCACCACCAGGTAGCCGCCCAGGCCGCCCAGCACGATGAGGAAGGGGATGGCCACCCAGATGTTGTTGATGAACACCATCAGGATCAGCAGCAAGCCCATGGCAATGCCCAGCGGGATCACCTTGGTGGCCGAGTCCAGGCGCATGCGCATGGAGGCCAGCACGGCGCCCACGGCCGTGCCGATGGCGACCACGCCCGTCAGCGCCGAGGCCTGCGTGGTGTTGTAGCCCAGCGCCACGGCGGCCCAGGCCAGCACGATGAACTTGAGGTTGCCGCCCGCGCCCCAGAACAGCGTGGTGGTGGACAGCGAGATCTGGCCCAGCTTGTCGCGCCACAGGCGGTTGTTGCAGGCCCAGAAGTCGGGCAGCAGGCCCAGCGTGCTGGCCAGCACGCCGCGCGCGGGGTCGGCGCTCAGGGGGCGCATCTCCACGCCGGTGTGCGGGATGCGGGTGTTGAACCAGGCCGCGATCGCATACACCACGATCAGCGCGGCAATGGCCGACTCGGCCGGGGTGTCCACGCCGGTGTCGAGCATGGGAAAGTCAAAACCCAGCAACAGGCCCGACATGTGCTGGCCCACCAGCTGGCCGCCAAACAGCACGCCGAGGATGATGGAGGCGATGGTCAGCCCCTCGATCCAGCCATTGGCCTTGACCAGCTGGGAGGCGGGCAGCAGCTCGGTGAGGATGCCGTACTTGGCGGGCGAGTAGGCGGCGGCCCCCAGGCCCACCACGGCGTAGGCCAGCAGCGGGTGCGAACCGAACAGCATCATCAGGCAGCCCACCACCTTGATGGCATTGCTGATGAACATCACCCGCCCCTTGGGCATGGAGTCGGCAAACGCGCCCACGAAGGGCGCCAGGACCACGTAGAACAGCGCGAACATCGGCACCAGGGCGGCACGCTGCCATTCGGGTGAACCGCCGCTGCGCAGCAGCTCCACCGCGGTCACGAACAAGGCGTTGTCGGCCAGCGAGCTGAAAAACTGCGCCGACATGATGGTGTAGAAACCGCGCTTCATCGAATGGCTGGAGGGAGCATCAGTACGGCTGATGTCCGGTAAAAATTGGGGCCCCTGGCGAGTGACTGGCGGTTATATCACGCTGTTACATAGCCACAGTGCCAGAATCCGGCGCACCGCCCCCGGTAATTCCCTCGTCTTCACCGAGTCATCCCATGCCCCGTCCCATTGCCGCCACCATCCACACCAGCGCCCTGCAGCACAACCTGGCGCGCGTGCGCCAGTCCGTTCCCGACGCCAAGGTCTGGGCCGTGGTCAAGGCCAATGCCTACGGGCACGGCATCGAGCGGGTGTTCGAGGGCCTGCGCAGCGCCGACGGCTTTGCGCTCATCGACCTGGCCGAGGCCGAGCGCGTGCGCCAGCTGGGCTGGCGCGGGCCCATCCTGCTGCTCGAAGGCGTTTTCGAGCCGCGCGACCTGGAGCTGTGCTCGCGCCTGGGCCTGTGGCACGCCGTGCACTGCGACGAGCAGATCGACATGCTGGCCGCGCACAAGACCCAGGTGCCGCACCGCGTGTTCCTCAAGATGAACTCGGGCATGAACCGGCTGGGCTTCACGCCGCAGCGCTACCGCGCGGCCTGGGCGCGGCTCGATGCGCTCACGCAGGTGGACGAAATCTCGGTCATGACCCACTTCAGCGACGCCGACGGCCCGCGCGGCATTGCCCACCAGCTCAGCGCCTTCAACACCGCCACGCAGGACCTTCCGGGCGAGCGCAGCGTGGCCAACAGCGCGGCGGTGCTGCGCCACCATGCCAACGCGGACCTGCGTTCGGACTGGGTGCGCGCCGGCATCGTGATGTACGGTGGCGTCCCGGATTTCCCGGAGCACGACGCCGCGCACTGGGACGTGCAACCCACCATGACGCTGTCCACGCGCCTGCTGGCCGTGCAGCAGCTGCAGGCGGGCGACACCGTGGGTTACGGCTCGAACTTCACGGCCCCGGGGCCGATGACCATCGGCGTGGCGGCCTGCGGCTATGCCGACGGCTATCCGCGCCACTGCGGCACCGGCACGCCCGTGCTGGTCAACGGCGTGCGCACGCGCCTGGTGGCGCGCGTGAGCATGGACATGGTCACCGTGGACCTCACGCCGCTCATCGAGCGCGGCATGCCCGTCGGCTTTGGCAGCGAGGTCACGCTGTGGGGCCGGGCCGCCAACGGCGCGGTGCTGTCCATCGACGAAGTGGCGCAGGCCGCTGGCACCGTGGGCTACGAGCTGATGTGCGCGCTGGCGCAGCGCGTGCCGGTGTCGGTGGACTGAGCCCGCCATGGCCACCCGGAACGACGCGCGCAAGAAGACATCCACCTGGCGCTCCGTGCGCATGCCGCACGCCAGCGTGGCGCACAGCCTGCAGCAGCGCTACAGCCTGCGCTGGCATGGGCTGCTGATTGGCAGCTTCACCCTGCTGCTCATGTGGGCCGCATCGCACCTGCAGATGTGGCTGGGCATGGATTCGCTGGCGCTGCGCTACGCCCTGACCTTGTCGGCGGGTTACCTGGGCTACCTGCTGGTGCTGCGGCTCTGGGCTGCGCGGCTGGTGCGGCGCCAGCACGCACCCGAGGGTGGCGACAGCGTGGCCGAAGGGTTGAACCTGGCCACGGACCTCCCCTGGCCCAGCGGTGGCGGTGGCGCCCGTGTGCCCCTGCCGCGCTCGGGCAGCGGCAGCGAATCCAGCGCGCTGGGCGACATCGCCAGCGGCGCGGCCGACGCCATCGGCAGCGCGGACGAAGGCGCCGTGGTCGTCGTGCCCGTGGTGGCGATCTTTCTCATCGGTGCGGCGCTGATCCTGGGCGCGGGCTCGCTGGCCATGCTGTTCTTTGGCTGGGATGTGCTGCTCACGGTGGCGGTGGAGATCGCCTTCTCGGTGGCCACGGCCCGCGCCGCCGTGGGGGTGGAGCGCGA
>DAIQRN010000493.1:0-2339 GCA_036786185.1 Acidovorax sp.
GATACGACGGCTTGCCAGCCGCAAGCACCCAGCCCGCACCAGGCGGTCCACGCGTTACAGCGCCTGGGCCGCTTTTCTTTTATTGGTGAAACCCTTGAAGTGCGTTACAAGCAGTCTGGATGCTGCACGCGCGCCCTTGGCTCATGTCGCACTGCAGCATGACTGCGTGGGTTAGAGTAGCCACCAGAGACAACGCAACAACACACAAAACGACGCGAAGGGGCACGCACACATGGTGAAGAAAGCGCCACGCCGCACCGCAGAACGCATTCTGGAAGTGACGCTGGACCTGTTCAACCGGTTCGGCGAACCCAACGTATCCACCACCCTGATCTCGGCCGAGCTGCGCATCAGCCCCGGCAACCTGTACTACCACTACCCCGCCAAGGACGAGCTGATCAACGCGCTTTTTGATCGCTACGAAGCCTCCCTCACCGAACTGCTGGCCGCCGCCAATGGCGTGCGCAATGTGGAGGACGCCTGGTTCTTCATGCACTCGCTGTTCGAGCTGATCTGGCAGTACCGCTTTTTGTACCGCGACCTCAACGACCTGCTGTCCAAGAACCGGCGCCTGGAAACCCACTTTCAGGCCATCCTCAAGAACAAGACCCGCGCCGTGCGCGCCATGCTCGACGGCATGGGGCGTGCCGACGCACTGCACATCGACTCGCGCGAGCTGGAGGCCACCGCCACCAGCATGGTCGTGGTGCTCACCTACTGGCTCAGCTTTGAATACGTGCGCGACCCGCGCCGTGCGCTGGAGCCCGAAAGCGCCCAGGCCGCGCTGCTGCGCGGCGCCCACCATGTGCTGAACCTGCTCATGCCGTACCTCGAAAGCGGCCAGCGCGCCCACCTGCTGGAGCTGGTCGGCGCCTACGCCGCAGCGCCAGGCTGATGCAGAGACTGCTCACCACAGACATCCCACCACAAGAACTTCCGGAGACACACACCATGGCCAAATGGACCCCTTTCCCCCATGCCGGCGACTACCAGTTCGACGCTGCGAGCGTCAAGAAGCACTGGGCCCGGCTGCATGGCGGTGATGCCGAACCCTGCCCCAAGGACGCCGCCGTGCTGCAGGCCTGGGCGCTGTTCCACAGCGGCGACTTCGAGAAGGCCCATGCCGCTGGCGTGGCGGCGGGCGGCGCGGGCATTACCGTGGCCAACAAGGCCATGGCGATCTACGCCACCTACCTGGAGCCCAAGGAAAAGACCCGCCTGGACCTGTTCACCCAGGTGGCAGAGCGCGCGGAGGCCCAGGCCGCCGCGGAGCCCGGCAATGCCAATGCCTGGTACTGGCACGCCTATGCGCTGGGCCGCTACAGCCAGGGCATCAGCGTAGCCAAGGCGCTGGCGCAAGGCCTGGGCACCAAGGTCAAGGAGTCGCTGGAGAAAGCCATCGCCCTGTCGCCCCAGCATGCGGATGCGCGCATTGCGCTGGGCGCCTTTCACGCCGAGGTGATCGACAAGGTGGGCTCGCTGATCGGCGGGATGACCTATGGCGCCAAGAAGGACACCGGCCTCAAGCTGTTCCAGGAAGCACTCAAGCTCAACCCCGGCTCGGCCATTGCCATGATCGAATACGCCAACGCCCTGGTCATGCTGGAAGGCGACAAGAAGATGAAAGAAGCCACCAAGCTCTACGAGCAGGCGGCTGCCAGCACGCCCGTGGATGCCATGGAGCGCCTGGACGTCGAAATGGCCAAAGCGGAACTCGAGGAGGAGTAAGAGGCATCTCCCTGAGGCGCTTCGCGCCTTCCCCCTTCTCTCGAATCACTGTGTGATTCGGGAAGGGGGACACCGCCAGCGCGGCGGGGCGGCCCTTGCGCGGCGGTCGCTGGCTTGAGCCGCGCCGGTTTCGAGGATTGGTAGCGACTTGGGCCTTCCGTTCTGCGGTGTCGGCTACGCGCCTGAGACTCAGCCCCCAAACCGCCGCGCAGCAATCTCCAGCAGGCCGTCAAAGATCAGGTTGTCCACCAGCTCGAAAGGGCGCGTCATGCTGGGCGCCATCTTCCAGCCCGCGCCGCCGGTCATGATGCAGGCGGGCTCCTGGCCGCTGTGCTGCAGCAGGTGCTGGACCATGCGCTCCACCGCACCTGCAATGGCGTAGGTGCCGCCGCTGGTCAGCGCGTCGCTGGTGTTTGTGGGGAACGGGCGCACTTCACCCGTGGGCACATGCAGGCCGGCGGTGCCGGATTCGAGCGCGCGCAGCATGATGCCGTGGCCCGGCAGGATCAGGCCGCCCATGAAACGGCCTTCGGTGTCGATGCATTCCACCGTCACCGCCGTGCCCACCATCACCACCACCAGCGGCCGTGCGGGGCCGCGTGCCAGCACAT
>DAIQRN010000063.1:0-9780 GCA_036786185.1 Acidovorax sp.
TGGCTGGCTGCGGCGACAAGGCCCAGGAACCCGTCCAGGCGGCGCAGCAGGCAGTCGAAGCTGTTACCGGCAAGAAAAAAATCAAGATGAAGGGCAACACACCGCTGGATGCCGCTGCCTATGCGGTCACGTCTGTGATGTCCGGCAAGTTCAAGGACTACCACATCAACGGCAACACCGTGCGGCTCATCGTGCAGGATGGCGCCACCCTGTCCGGCAGCGAATGCACCATCATCAATGCGGCCACGAAGGCAGATCATCCCAACGTAGCCTTCGTGATTGATGGCGGCGGCCAAACCATCACCTGCTGAGCAAGGCACCCCATGCGCGAAATCAAAGCCACGCCATTGCACCGTACCCGCCTGCTGCTGATCGCCGCTGCCTTCCTGCCTCTGGCCGCGCTGGCCGAACACGGCCAATCCGCCGCCGAGCGGGCGCTCGAAACTCCTCCCGGCCCCTGGCAGGGCAATTGGCTGGTCACACGAGACGATCCGCGCATCCGTACTCGCGCTGGGGCCGAACTGGCGCGCCTGCACGTTGTTCAGGAGCAGGGCAGCCATGTGCTGCAACTGCAATGGGTGGCAGGGCGCGCCATGTGCGAGGACCCGGGAGGCGAACCCTGCGAATGGGCGGGTGCGGCGGGCGAATCGGCCCGTGCCCGGCAGACGAAAGCGGGTGGCCTGACCGCGTCCCTGGCCGTGAGCGCAGATCAGGACGATCCCTTCACCCTGCATTTCGCGCGCCGTCCCAAGGCTGGCCAGGCGGCGCAGGGCACCCTCAGCAGCGCGCGCGGCGACATCCGCTGGCGCGTGCGTATCGAGCGCGACGCGCAATGAACACCATCACCGAAAGAGAGTCCAGCATGAAAAAACCCCTAGCCATTGCCGTCGCTTGTATCGGCTTCGCCGCTCAGGCCCAGACCATCCAGCCCGGCTTGTGGGAGTTCAAGCACGACATGCGCATGCCCGGCCGGCCCGACGTGGCCGCGCAGATGGCGCAGATGCGCGAGCAGATGAAGAGCCTTCCGCCCGAGGCGCGCAAGATGATGGAGCAGCAGATGGCGGGCCACGGCATGGGCATGGGAGCCGACGGCGCGCTGCGCTTGTGCATCGGCCCCGAGGACGCGAAGCAAGACCCCATTCGCGAAGGCCACACCGAGGGCGACTGCACCTACACCCAGGTCAAGCGCAGCGGCAACACCTGGACGGGCCGCTTGACCTGCAAGGAACCGCCCAGCCAGGGCGACTTCACCACCACGCTGCACAGTGCCACGCACTTCACCACCAAGGCGGCGCTGACCAGCAAAGAGCATGGCCGTATCGACATGAACACCGAGGCCCGCCGCCTGTCCGCCGACTGCGGCACGCTCAAGCCCGTGGCGCAGTCCACCCCCAAGCGATGAAAGCAGCGCCCTATCTTCTGGCGGGCATGGCGGCGCTGTGCGCGTCAGCCAGTGCCCAGCCGCTGGACCAGTTGGCCTGCGCGGCGGGCGTGCATTGCAGCGGCGCGGTGCCACCAGAGGATGCGCGGTTGGTGCTGGGCATTGACAGCCAGCACGAGGCCGAGCGCGCCTTCATCGACGCCAGCCGCGATTTCCCTGACGACCTGTGGCGTTGCGCCGCCACCGGCAGCGGCTGCACGAGCATGACGCAGAACGAGGCGCGGGTGATGATTCCCCTGCCCGAAGAAGCATTCGCCCCCGCCGAGGTGGTGCGCGGCAGGCAGCCGCCCGCACCGCCCGCC
This sequence comes from Acidovorax sp., assembly GCA_036786185.1. Lineage (GTDB taxonomy): Bacteria > Pseudomonadota > Gammaproteobacteria > Burkholderiales > Burkholderiaceae_C > Acidovorax. The sequence continues at coordinate 1,744 of DAIQRN010000063.1, forward strand.
ATGGCGCAAGCGCCCGTCGCCAAGCCTGCGGGCACGCCACCCGCCAAGCCGCGCGGCGGCATCGAGGTGGAAGTGAACCAGCCCGGCCCCAAGGAAATTGATCTGCAACCACCTGCCCCCGCGCCCGGCGGCGAGATTCAGCCGCAGGATGGCCACTGGACGTTCACCCACGGCAGCCGCCCCCGCGCCAGCGGCCAGTGCCTGCCCGGCGTGGCCGAGGCTGTCAGCAAGCAGATGCCCGCGCCGCAGTCCGGCCCCGTCACCTTTGCGCGCCCGTTCAACGCCTCGCAAATCCTGCGCAGCCCGCAGGTGGCATGGAAGCGCATCGCGCCCAACCACTGGCGCGGCACGCTCACCGGCGCGGGCGGCAGCGCCATGCGCATGGAATGGGACGTGCGCGTGACCAGCCCCACGCGCATGGAGGGCGACTCCATCGTGCGCGTCAGCGTTCCATCGGCCTGCACCCTCAGTACGCCGTTCACCTTTGTGCGGCAGTAGCTGCGTTTCAACCTTGGGAGGAATTTCCATGAACCCCGTACAACGCACCCGCCTTCGTTTGGGTGTCCTCTTGGCCGCTGCGGCGCTGGGCGCAACCGGTCCGGCCAGTGCGCAGGAAAAGCTCGCCCCCGGCAGCACCCAGCGCGTGCAGGGCACCATCCACGCCGACGCGGGGCGCGGCATGGTGGAGATGGCATCCCGCGCCACCACGCTGCCCGACAACCTGGGCCAGCAGGCCGCTGCGCGCTTGCAGACTTCCGAAGGCCAGGCCGCCGTGCAAAAGGGCGATGCCCGCGCCAAGGCAGCCACGGGCCGGGGCGTGAGCGCAGGCGACGTGCAGGCCATTGCCGACCACTATGCGGGCAAGACGGTCTATGAATCGTCCATGCGGCGCGTGCCGGTGGTATCCGGCTACCTGCTGACGCTGGACGCCAGGGCCGCCAGCGGCCCGCGCGTGACGCTGGACATGCGCCTGAACGAGAAGACCTTGGCACCGGAGAGCGCCAACGTGAGCTACTACCCCGACAGCAAGGACGGATTCAACAACTTCAAGACCGGCAAAAAGGCCCCCGCCACCGTGCGCATCGACAAGATCGAGCGCGTGGGAGACAAGGTGTTCGCCGTCTCCGGCAGCTTCTCCGCGGCGGACCTGGAACCCGGTGTCATGTCCAAGAAGCTCCAGGGCCAGACGCTGCCCGCCGTGAGCGGGCGCTTTGCGTTCACCGAAGTGCCGCTGCGCGACCAGTGACGGGACGCTATGACGCGCCAATCCCTTTCCAGGAGTCTTTTCATGCCAAGAATCACATCCACCCTTGCCGCCGCGCTGCTCACCTGCGCCATCAGCGCGCACGCCCAGCCCGCCGCCCCGCAAGGCCCCGGCCAGTCCATGCTGGTGCTCGACGCCTCGGGCTCCATGTGGGGCCAGATCGGCGGCAAGCCCAAGATCGAGATCGCCCGCGAGGCTGTAGCCACCATGCTGCAAAGCTGGCCTGTCAGCCAGCAGTTGGGCCTGATGGCCTACGGCCACCGCAGCAAGGGCAACTGCGCTGACATTGAAATGCTCAAGGCCCCCGGCAGCGTGGAGAAAGCGGGCTTTCAGCAGGCGGTGAACGCGCTCCAGCCCAAGGGCATGACGCCTATCTCGGCTTCGGTACGCATGGCGGCGGAACAGCTCAAGTTCAGCGAGCGCAAGGCCACCGTCATTCTGGTGAGCGATGGCGAGGAAACCTGCCACGCCGACCCCTGCGCTCTGGGCAAGGAGCTGGAAAAGCTCGGCGTGGACTTCACCGCCCACGTGGTCGGCTTCGACATTGACAAGAATCCCAAGGCCAAGGCGCAGTTGCAGTGCCTTGCCAGCAGCACCGGCGGGCGGTATCTGGACGCCAAGGACGCTGGTGAATTGAATCGTGCGCTCCAGTCCGTCGCATCAAGCCCCCGGAGCGAGCGCCAAGACAAGCCGCCTGAAACCGCCGGGCAAATCTATGACACCACTTTTGGCCGCATGACGATTGAACGGTGGGATCAGGGCCGCATGGCTGGGCGGTATGCAGGCACCGCGAGCGATGGGGCGGATGCTGGCCGCATCGAAGGCACGGTGACGCAGGATCCCAGCGACGGCAGCGCCAGCTTCAAGGGGATCTGGTCGGCCAAGACCGCAGAACAACGGTGCGACATCCAGAAGGATGGCACGCACTACTGGGGCGCAGCGACGCTCCTCTTCGACCGTGAGCGCACTCAATTCCAGGGGTACTGGGATTACTGCGACAGAGGTGGCGCCGCGGAAGGCGCGTGGCACGGGCAATTGATCGGGCGGGAGCCAGCCAGCGCCGCCAAATGACCTGATGACCGAATGATGAGCAAACCCTGTTCAAGGAGTGTTTCCATGGCAAGAATGACATCCGCACTCGCCGCCGCCTTGCTGACTTGCGCCATCGGCGCGCACGCCCAACCCGCTGCCCCGCAAGGCCCCGGCCAGTCCATGCTGGTGCTGGACGCCTCCGGCTCCATGTGGGGCCAGATCGGCGGCAAGCCCAAGATCGAGATCGCCCGTGAGGCCGTGGCGAGCATGCTGGGCACCTGGCCGGCCAGCCAGCAATTGGGGCTGATGGCCTACGGACATCGCAGCAAAGGCAACTGCGCCGACATTGAAATGCTGAAAGCCCCCGGCGCGCTGGACAAGGCCAGCTTTCAACAAGCAGTGAATGCTTTGCAACCCAAGGGCATGACGCCCATTTCGGCATCGGTGCGCATGGCGGCAGAGCAACTCAAGTTCAGCGAGCGCAAGGCCACCGTGATCCTGGTGAGCGACGGCGAGGAAACCTGCCACGCCGACCCCTGCGCTCTGGGCAAAGAGCTGGAAAAGCTGGGCGTGGATTTCACTGCCCATGTGGTTGGCTTTGACATCGACAAGAACCCCAAGGCCAAGGCGCAGTTGCAGTGCCTTGCCAGCAGCACGGGTGGGCGCTACCTGGACGCGAAGGACGCGGGCGAGCTGAACAAGGCGCTGCGCGAAGTGGCACAGGCACCAGCGCCCGCCGCTGCGCCGCGGCCCAAGGTGGCGGAAAACCTCAAGCCCCCCAAGGGTTGCAGGCTCTACGACCAGGACGGCTTCAAGGGCGAGAGCGTGCTGATCGGGGAACTTGGGTACGACAACGAGATGCCGCCTGGCTGGGACAACCGCGTGCGCTCGCTCAAGTGCAGCACGCGCTCCGGGCTTTATCTCTACAACGACAAGGGGCGCGAAGGCGACTACGTCATGACCGGCGATGGCGCGGAGATGACCGGCCTGGGTGCGGTGGCCAGTTCCTACATCTACTTCGGGACGTTCTCGGAGGAAGAAGACGTACTGGAAAAAAAGAAATGAGCACAACCATTTACAGAAGGTGTGAAGCCATGACTCTGAAGGCGACCATGAAATCCACTTTGACCGCGCTTGCAACCCTGGCACTGGCGTGGGGCGCAATCGCCACCAGCGCTCATGCGCAGGCTGCCAAGGCCCCCGCCGCACCGCAAGGCCCCGGCCAATCCATGCTGGTGCTGGACGCCTCGGGCTCCATGTGGGGCCAGATCGGCGGCAAACCCAAGATCGAGATCGCCCGCGAGGCTGTGGCAAGCATGCTGCAAAGCTGGCCCGCCAGCCAGCAGCTCGGCCTGATGGCCTACGGCCATCGCAGCAAGGGCAACTGTGCTGATATTGAAATGCTCAAGGCTCCGGGGACGCTGGACAAGGCCAGCTTCCAGCAGTCGGTGAACGCGCTCCAACCCAAGGGCATGACGCCTATCTCGGCATCGGTACGCATGGCGGCGGAACAGCTCAAGTTCAGCGAGCGCAAGGCCACCGTCATTCTGGTGAGCGATGGCGAGGAAACCTGCCACGCCGACCCCTGCGCTCTGGGCAAGGAGCTGGAAAAGCTCGGCGTGGACTTCACCGCCCACGTGGTCGGCTTCGACATTGACAAGAATCCCAAGGCCAAGGCGCAGTTGCAGTGCCTTGCCAGCAGCACCGGCGGGCGGTATCTGGACGCCAAGGACGCTGGTGAATTGAATCGTGCGCTCCAGTCCGTCGCATCAAGCCCCCGGAGCGAGCGCCAAGACAAGCCGCCTGAAACCGCCGGGCAAATCTATGACACCACTTTTGGCCGCATGACGATTGAACGGTGGGATCAGGGCCGCATGGCTGGGCGGTATGCAGGCACCGCGAGCGATGGGGCGGATGCTGGCCGCATCGAAGGCACGGTGACGCAGGATCCCAGCGACGGCAGCGCCAGCTTCAAGGGGATCTGGTCGGCCAAGACCGCAGAACAACGGTGCGACATCCAGAAGGATGGCACGCACTACTGGGGCGCAGCGACGCTCCTCTTCGACCGTGAGCGCACTCAATTCCAGGGGTACTGGGATTACTGCGACAGAGGTGGCGCCGCGGAAGGCGCGTGGCACGGGCAATTGATCGGGCGGGAGCCAGCCAGCGCCGCCAAATGACCTGATGACCGAATGATGAGCAAACCCTGTTCAAGGAGTGTTTCCATGGCAAGAATGACATCCGCACTCGCCGCCGCCTTGCTGACTTGCGCCATCGGCGCGTACGCTCAACCCGCCGCCCCGCAAGGCCCCGGCCAGTCCATGCTGGTGCTCGACGCCTCGGGCTCCATGTGGGGCCAGATCGGTGGCAAGCCCAAGATCGAAATCGCTCGTGAGGCCGTGGCGAGCATGCTGCAAAGCTGGCCCGCCAGCCAGCAACTGGGGCTGATGGCGTACGGCCATCGCAGCAAGGGCAACTGCGCCGACATCGAGATGCTCAAGGCCCCCGGCGCTTTGGACAAGGACAGCTTTCAGCAGGCCGTGAATGCGATGCAGCCCAAGGGCATGACCCCGATTTCTGCATCCGTTCGCATGGCGGCCGAGCAGCTCAAGTTCAGCGAGCGCAAGGCCACTGTCATCCTGGTGAGCGATGGCGAGGAAACCTGCCACGCCGACCCATGTGCGCTGGGCAAAGAATTGGAGAAGCTCGGCGTGGACTTCACCGCCCATGTGGTTGGCTTTGACATTGACAAGAACCCGAAAGCCAAAGCACAGCTGCAGTGCCTGGCCAGCAGCACGGGCGGGCGCTACCTGGACGCCAAGGACGCGGGCGAGTTGAACAACGCGCTCCGGCAAGTGGCCCAGGCACCGGCGCCCGCTCCTGCGCCACCTGCAGCCCCGCCCGTTTGCGGCAAGTTTGTGGAAGGCCCCGAGTTTGCTGTGAACCGTAGCACCTGGCCTACCGGCGAACATGCGAGTTCGACTGCGACGCAAAAGAACTTCGATGCCGTCGAGATGGGCAAGGATGCCGACCCCCGCGCGTGCCAGAAGCTCTGCAACGACGACAAAGTCTGCACCGCCTGGTATTTCGAAGCGATCGGCAGCAACTTCCGTACGACACCCCTCTGCCACCGTTGGGATGCCGTCGCGGCGCTCTCGCCTCCTGAAGAAGCACATCCTGGGAATACCGTGGGTGTGAAGAAAGGGGTGAAGCAGATCGTGCGAGAGGCGGGCGCCGCATGCCAGTGATCCGTACGGAGACCTTCGCGCCAGCTGCTCTGTGGCCGCGGTCCCTGCTTGTTGCACTGTTGGGGGGATCGAGCCTGGCGCTGCTCGGCGCCTGCTCGCCGGATGCAATACCGACGGCGACCACTGTGACACCAGCCTCCGGCTCCGCGGCTGCGGCTGAGCCAGGCGCTGCGGTACCTGGCTCGCCTGCGTCTCTGTCTGTTCAGGCGGCCGCCCCAGCGAGCGATGCGCCTGTCCTGCTTTTGGCCCGGGGAGCGACTGGCACGTTCCTGGGGGCGACGTCATGCACGGTCAACTTTCAGACGACCAATCGCGGTGCTCTGCCTCTGGTGGTGTTCTCGGGCTCGGTCGTGCCGGTAATGTCAGGCAGCGGCCAGAAGCTGGAGGCCGTGGGCATGGCTTCGGTGGGAGTCGCTGGCCTGTCCCCTGAAGAGCCATTGGTACCGCAGGCGCAGGGCAAGCCTTGGCCCGTGCATGTCAAAGGCGCGTCGTGTGACCAAGTGCGCATCCGGTTTGATCGCTTTCTGTGCTCATTCGCAGGGCAGCCTTGCGGTGCAGTGGCCGTTGAGCAGCAAGGGCTGGCAGGCATTGAGCCCCCGGTGCTCGCCCGGAACTAGCAGTCAGTTGTGCAGGACCCGGTCAGCGCGGTCACCTTGGCCGTGGCTGACCCTTTCATCGAGGAGTATGTGATGACAACACCTGAAGACATGGTGGCCACCCCCGGTGTCCAGAACTCTGCCGCTTCCCGGCGACCGCCGGTGGCAGACCTGCTGGAGCGCGTGCAGGCCATCCTGCTGCGCCCAGGCTCAGCCTGGACAGATATTGCAGCTGAGAACCACAGCATCGCCCACATCTACAAAAGCTACCTGATTTTCCTGGCGGCCATTCCCGCCATCGCGGGCTTCATTGGCTTCAGCCTGGTGGGCGTGGGTGCCTTTGGCATATCGGTGCGAGTACCGCTGGTGCAGGGGCTGGTAAGCGCGGTGGTGAGCTATGTGCTCTCGCTGGTGATGGCCATGGTCGTGGCCTGGGTTGCCAGCTGGCTGGCGCCGCGCTTTGGCGGGCAGGCACAGTTGCCGCGCGCCTTTCAGCTCATCGCTTATGGCGCCACCGCTGGCTGGCTTGGTGGCATATTCAGCGCAATCCCTTCACTGGCCATGCTGGGGGCGCTGGCAGGTCTGTACTCGATCTATCTCATCTACCGGGGCGTCCCTGTGCTCATGCAGGTGCCCCAGGCAAAGTCCGTGGGCTACACCGCGGCGCTCATCGTCTGTGCGGCGGCGGCGGCTTTGGTGGTTGGCATGGTGAGTTCCCTGGTTGTACCGCGGCCAGGCGGTTTGGGCGGACTGGGTGGCTCTGGGCTGGGCGGGCTGGGGGGGGCTTCCGTTCAAGGCTCAGGTGCCAGGATCACGGTGCCCGGCACGGATATTCGCATTGATACCGCCAAGGTCGAGGCGGCCAGCCGCCGCATGGACGAGGCGAATGCCCGGGGCGACACGCAGGAAGCAGGCAAAGCAATGGGCGACATGATGAGTGCGGCGCTTGGAGGCAAAGGCGCCGCGCCGGTGCCGCCTGAGACCTTGCGTGCATTGCTGCCCGAAACGCTGGGCAGAATGCCCCGCACAGCGGTAGAGGCCCGTACAGACGGAGCGTTGGGAATGCAGTTCACCAACGTGAGCGCCCAGTACACCGAGGGGGACCAGCTGATTGAAGTCCGGGTGCAGGACGTTGGCGCCGTGCCCGCGCTGGCTCTTGGCATGACATCATGGTCACGCAACACGGTGGACCGTGAAACCGCCGACGAGGTGGAGCGCGTGTACCGGCGCGACGGTGTGGCCTACAAGGAGAGCTATCGCAAGGATGGAACCGGCGCTACGCTGGTCATGCTGCTGCCCAACAGCGTGTTGCTGGAGGGCAATGGCAATGTGCCCATGGATGTGCTGCGCTCAGCCTTTCAGTCCATCCCTGTTGCGAAGATCGGCGCTTTGCAGCGATAGACCCACGGCATCAGACCCAGCCCAGCGCGCCCAGCACCGCTCCGGCACCCAGCATCCACAGCAGGTGCAGCTTGGTTCGCCACACCAGCACAGTGGCCGTGGCGGTCAACAGCCACAGAGGCCAGTCGGTGGTCCATTCGCCATGGGCGCGGGCCAGCACCCAGGACGTGGCGACCAGCAGGCCGATCACCACCGGGGCCATGCCCTGCTTGAAGGCGCGCACGCCGCGCCGCTCGCGGTTGCGGTGGCCCCAGCGCGTGGCCGTCCAGGTCAGCAGGCTGCTGGGCAGCATCACGCCCAGCATGCACACCGCCATGCCCAGCGCGCCCAGCAGCCAGCCCATCACGCCAGGGCCGCCGGCGTTGATGCCCACGTTCCAGCCCAGCAGGGCAATGAACAGCACGTTCGGGCCCGGTGCGGCCTGGGCGATGGCGATGGAGGCGTTGAACTGCGGGTCGGTCAGCCACGCCTGGCGCTCGACCAGAAAGCGGTGCAT
>DAIQRN010000494.1:0-2317 GCA_036786185.1 Acidovorax sp.
CCCGGAACTGGCTGCGCGCCACCACCTCCTGGCCGGGGTAGCAGCCCTTCTTGAAATTCACGCCGCCCACCGATTCGTAGTTCAGCATCTGCGGCACAAAGGCCTCGACCACGGGCGTGGTCAGTGTGGCTACGCCGCTTTGCACCTCGCTCCACAGCCACAGGGCCGGGTCTAGCACCGGGCCTGCGGGGGCGGGCTCGGCGGCCGGGGCCACCCACAGCGCGCGCGGCTGGCCGTTGGCGGGGTACAGGTGCACCAGGTTTGCAGAGCCAAAATCGGCTTTGACCCAAGCGGGCTGTGCGATACCAGCTACGGTGTTGATAGCATCACCGGCCAGACCGTACAGCGCAAAGTCGGCCGTGGCGTCGGTCAGCTTGGCCTTGGCGCGCAGTACAAACATGGACAGGCGCTTGAGCGTGGCGGGCAGCAGGTCGCGGCTGCAGACCAGCAGCACCTCGGTGGCGCTGCGCTTGAAGCCGATGAAGCTGGCCTGCATGCGGCCCTTGGCCGACAAAAAGGCCGCCAGGCGGGCCTGGTCCATGCCCAGCAGGGCGAAATCCTGGGTGAGCTGGCCGTGCAGAAACTTGGCGGCGTCTTCGCCTTCCACGCGAATCACGCCGAGATGGGACAGGGGGGCTATGCCGTTCAAAGAGGATGTCATCGCTGAATTATGATGCCCGGTCCCATTCACACAGGCAGCAGGGTTGTGCGTCGTTTACTGGCATTTATCGCATTGGTTCTGATTGCATTCGGTGGCACCGCCTTCTGGTGGCTGCACCAGCCCCTGGTCACGGGCGGTGAGCCGCTGGAGCTGGCCATCGAGCCCGGCACCACGCCACGCGGCATCGCCCGCGATGTGGTGGCCGCCGGTGCGCAGGCCGACGCCCGCCTGCTCTACGCCTGGTTCCGCTTCTCGGGCCAGGACCGGGCGATGAAGGCCGGCAACTATGAAATCCCGCCCGGCACCACGCCGCGCAGCCTGCTGCAAAAGCTGGTGCGCGGCGAGGAGGCCTTGCGCGCGCTGACCCTGGTCGAGGGCTGGAACTGGCGCCAGGTGCGCCAGGCCCTGGCCAAGGAAGACCAGCTCAAGCCCGACACCGCCGGGCTGACCGACGAAGCGCTCATGGCCCAGCTGGGGCGCCCCGGCGTGGCGCCCGAGGGGCGGTTCTTTCCGGACACCTACACCTTTGCCAAGGGTTCCAGCGACATCGCCCTGCTGCGCCGCGCCCTGCACGCCATGGACCGCCGCCTGGAGGCCGCCTGGGCGCAGCGCGCGGCCGACACGCCGCTCAAGTCCGCCGACGAGGCGCTGATCCTGGCCAGCATCGTCGAAAAGGAAACCGGCCGCGCCAGCGACCGCGCGCAGATCGCCGGCGTCTTTGTGAACCGCCTGCGCGTGGGCATGCTGCTGCAGACCGACCCCACCGTCATCTACGGCCTGGGCGAGAAGTTCGACGGCAACCTGCGCAAGCGTGACCTGCAGACCGACACGCCCTGGAACACCTACACCCGCGCGGGCCTGCCGCCCACGCCCATTGCCATGCCCGGCAAGGCCGCGCTGCTGGCGGCGGTGCAGCCCGAGCCCACGCGCGCGCTGTACTTTGTGGCCAAGGGCGATGGCGCCAGCCACTTCAGCAACTCGCTGGACGAGCACAACCGCGCCGTGAACCGATACCAACGGGGAGGGCCATGACGTGAGCCTGCCAAAAGGCCTGTTCATCAGCTTCGAGGGGATCGACGGCGCGGGCAAGTCCTCGCACATCGACGGCCTTGCCGCCGCCTTCCGCACCCAGGGCCGCAGCGTCACCGTGAGCCGCGAGCCCGGCGGCACGCCCCTGGCCGAGAAGCTGCGCGAGATGGTGCTCAATGACCCCATGGATGCGCTGACCGAGTCGCTGCTCATCTTTGCGGCCCGCCGCGACCACCTGCGCAACGTGATCGAACCGGCCCTCGCGCGCGGCGAGGTGGTGCTGTGCGACCGCTTCACCGACGCCACCTTTGCCTACCAGGGCGCGGGGCGCGGCTTCGATCTGGACGTGCTATCAACATTGGAGCAGCTTGCGCAGACTGGGCTTGCGCCAGAGGCCAATTTGATGCGTGAACCCGATTTGACCGTGTGGTTTGACCTGGCGCCCGAAGTGGCGGCTGAGCGGCTGGCCGGTGCGCGCGTGCCCGACCGCTTCGAGTCGCAGCCCGTCGAGTTTTTTCGCCGTGTGGCCCAGGGCTATGCCGACCGCGCCGCCGCCGCGCCCGGGCGCTTTGCCCGCCTGGACGCCGCGCAGGGCCGCCACCAGGTGTGGCAGCAGCTCACCAGCGT
>DAIQRN010000064.1:0-9734 GCA_036786185.1 Acidovorax sp.
CGCGCCAGCAGGTCCAGCAGCTCGGACTCGATCACTGGCTTGCTCACAAAACCCTGACAGCCAGCGGCCTCCAGCAGCTCGGGTCGGTTCTCGAACGGGTCGGCCGAGACGAAGATGATCGGCAAGTCGGGCCCGACATTGCTGCGGATGAGTTGAGCGGTCTGCCAGCCGTTGAGGTCGTCCATGTTGATGTCGAGCAGTACAGCATCGGGCCGGTGCTGCTGCAAGATCTCCAGGCATTCGCGGCCGCTGGCTGCCTCGCGCATGATGAAGCCCAGCGGCAGCAGCAGGCTGGCCAGCAGCTGCCGCTGGATGGGCTGGTCGTCCACCACCAGCAAGGTGCGGCGAGGGTCGAGGTAGCCGACGATGGGACGCAGGTGGCGCAGGGTGCGCGCGACCGGGGCCTTGATCTCGCGCAAATACAGGCGCACGCTGAAGGTGCTGCCCTGGCCCACGGCGCTGCGCAGTGTGAGCTCACCGCCCATGAGGCTGGTGAGCAGACTGGTGATGGTCAGGCCCAGGCCGGTTCCCGCTTCGCTGGCACGCCGTCCGGCGCTGCCGCGCTCGAAGGGCTGGAAGATGCGCTCCTGGTCTTGCGGAGCGATGCCGATGCCCGTGTCTTCCACCTCGAAGCGCACCACTTCGTGTCGACAGTCCACGCGCAGCACGACAGCACCCCGGTTGGTGAAGCGCACGGCGTTGCCCAGCAGGTTGATGAGGATCTGGCGCAGGCGCTTGGCGTCGGCCTGCACCCAAGCGGGTACGCGGCCCTGGGTTTCGAGGCGGAACGCGAGGCCCTTGCCCTCGGCCTGGGGCTGCACCATGCGCGCCAGTTCGGAGAGGAATTCCTGGAAGGGCAGCGGCGCTGGGTCCAGCCTCAGGCGGCCGGCCTCGATGCGGGCCAGGTCCAGCAGGCCGTCGATCAGTGCGTGCATGTGCTGGCCGCTTTGCTGGATGGTCGTGACGGCCTCGCGCGCGCTGCCCTGAAGCTCGCCGCTGCGCAGCAGGATTTGCGAATAGCCCAGGATGCTGTTGAGGGGCGTGCGCAGCTCGTGCGTCATACCTGCCACATAACGTGTCTTGGCTTGGCTGGCGTTCTCAGCCACCTCCTTGGCGCTTTGCAGCGCGGCGTCGGTGCGCTGGTGGGCGTCGATTTCCTTTTGCAGCAACTGGGTCTGTCGCTCAGATTCGTCGTGCGCCATGCGCCGGCTTTCGTTGGCCAGCACCAGCCACCAGGCCCACACTGCGGCCAGCAGAGCAAGCAGCGAAAACACCTTGACGAAGGGACCACGCAACGCGTCGGGCGGCGCGGTCAGGCTCTCCTGCATGTAGACCACACCCAGCACAAAGGCCATGACGGCGCAAAGGGAGAGGAAGACCGTGAAGTACTGGCCGACGCGGAAGTTGAAGCGGTTGTTCAGGCTGGGGGGCAGGATGGCTGCGAGCGCGGCGCGCACCTGGTCAGCCGCGCGCGCCTGGGTCTTGCAGCGATCATGGCAGCGTGATTCGAGCGAACAGCACAGCGAGCAGATCGGCGCACCGTAGGCCGGGCAGGCAGCCATGTCGGTGCTCTCGAACGGGTTTTCGCAGACGCTGCAGCGCACGAGTTCACCGACCTGCCAGGGCGAAGGATCGCGGCGCGCAAGGTAGTAGCGCCCCCGGGTGGCCCAGGCCAGCAGCGGCGCCGTGACCATGGCGGTGAAGAGCGCGATGAAGGGCGCGAAGGCGGCAGCGTATTCGCCCAGCCAGCCGAAGTGGGCCACGACCGAGAGCACCACGGCCAGTCCCATCGCACCCAAGCCCACCGGATTGATGTCGTAGAGGTAAGCTCGGCGGAACTCCACGCCCTTGGGACTCAGGCCCAGCGGCTTGCTGATGACCAGGTCCGCGACCAGCGCGCCCACCCAGGCGATGGCCACGTTGGCGTACAGGCCCAGCACGCGCTCGAGCGCGCCGAAGACGCCCAGCGTCATGAGCAGCATGGCGATGATGACGTTGAACACCAGCCAGACCACGCGGCCCGGGTGGCTGCGCGTGAGCCGCGCGAAGAAGTTGCTCCATGCCAGTGAACCGGCATAGGCGTTGGTGACGTTGATCTTGACCTGCGAGATCACCACGAACAGCACCGTGAGCAGCAGCGCAGCCGTGGGGTCGCTCAGCGAGCGCAGGTAGCCCACCAGGTACATCTGCGTGGGTTCAGCCGCGTGCAGCGGCGATGTGCCGTACTGCAGCGCGACGAAGGCCAGAAAGGCCCCGCCCAGCATCTTGAGCATGCCCGGCAAGATCCAGCCCGGGCCCGCCACGAGCACTGCGCCCCACCAGCGCCAGCGGTTGGCCGGGGTGCGCGCAGGCATGAAGCGCAGGTAGTCCACCTGCTCGCCGATCTGCAGCACGAGCGCGAAGGTCACCGCGGCGGCAGCGCCGAACATCAGCGGCTCGAAGTCGTTGCTGCCCGAGGTCAGTCCGGACAGGCCGGTGAACTGCACGTAGAAATCGGGCTGGGCCAGCGCAAACCATGCGAAGGGCCACAGCAGCAGCACCACCCACAGCGGCTGGGTCCAGGCCTGCAGACGGGAGATGAAGGTGATGCCGTGCAGCACCATGGGGATGATGACCAGCGAGGACAGTACATAGCACCACACCAGCGGCCAGTCCAGCACCAGCTGCAGCGCCAGCGCCATGATGGCCGCCTCCAGGGCGAAGAAGATGAAGGTGAAGCTGGCGTAGATGAGCGAGGTGACGGTAGAGCCCAGGTAGCCGAAGCCAGCGCCGCGCGTGAGCAGATCCATGTCCAGCCCATAGCGTGCCGCATAGACGGCAATGGGCAGACCCGTGAGGAAGGTGACCAGGCCCATGACCAATATGGCCCAGAGCGCGTTGGAAAAGCCGTAGTTCAGCGCGATGGCGCCGCCGATGGCCTCCAGCGCCAGAAAGGACACGCCGCCCAAGGCTGTGTTGGCCACGCGCAGCTCACTCCATTTGCGTGCACTCTGGGGCGTGTAGCGCAGCGCGTAGTCCTCCAACGTCTCGTTGGCTACCCAGGAGTTGTAGTCGCGGCGGATGCGAAAGATCTTTTGTGGTGCGTGGTTCATGCCTGCGCTTTTTTGGTGCATGCACTGTCAATACCAGTGCACACGCAAGAACCGTACTCAGCGATGCGCGCAGCCCGCGTACGTCAATTGACGTATGGGCCGTGGAGAGGGTTGTCCCTAATCTCAAGGCCGTGGTGACGCCGTGTCGCCCAGCACCTCCCGCAGGTGTTCTTGGTTCCCAACTCTTCTCTTCAGGAGTGCCCCATGAAAGACCAGACCGATCCGTCCCTGCTCCACCCGTCTGCTGCCGCCGACCTGCAGCGCCGCCGCCTTCTGCAGGCCATGGGCGCCATGTCCGTGGTCGGTCTGCCCGGCATAGCCATGGCCCAGCAGTTTCCCACCGCCAAGGTCAACACGACCAAGCTTGCCGTGACCGACACCGAGGTGGTGGTAGGCCAGTTGCACTCGTCTTCCGGCACCATGGCCATCTCTGAAACCGGTTCCATCCAGGCTGAGCAGCTGGCCATTGACCAGATTAACGCCATGGGTGGCATCCTGGGCCGCAAGATCCGCGTCATCAAGGAAGACGGCGCCTCCGACTGGCCAACCTTCGCCGAAAAGTCGAAGAAGCTGCTGGTCAACGACCACGTGGCCGCGGTCTTCGGTTGCTGGACCAGCGCCTCGCGCAAGGCCGTGCTGCCGATCTTCGAGAAGGAAAACGGCCTGCTGTACTACCCCACCTTCTACGAAGGCCTGGAGCAGTCCAAGAACGTGATCTACACCGGTCAGGAAGCCACACAGCAGATCATCTACGGTCTGGACTGGGGCGCGAAGGAGAAGAAGGCCAAGACCTTCTTCCTGGTCGGCTCGGACTACATCTGGCCGCGTACCTCGATGAAGATCGCGCGCAAGCACATCGAGAGCGTGGCCAAACTGGGCAAGGTGGTTGGCGAGGAGTACTACCCGCTGGGCAACACCAACTTCAACTCACTGATCAACAAGATCAAGGTGGCCAAGCCGGACTGCATCTTCGCAGCCGTGGTGGGCGGCTCCAACGTGGCGTTCTACAAGCAGCTGAAGGCCGCCGGCATCACTGGCGACAAGCAGTTCCTGCTGACGCTGTCGGTCACCGAAGACGAGATGACGGGCGTGGGCGGCGAAAACTTTGCCGGCTTCTACAGCTCGATGAAGTACTTCCAGACCCTGGACAACGAGAACAACAAGAAGTTCGTCGAAGCCTTCAAGGCCAAGTACGGCAAGGACGCCGTCATCGGCGACGTCACGCAGGCAGGCTACCTGGGTCCCTGGCTGTGGAAAGCCGCCGTCGAGAAGGCGGGCAGTTTCGACGTTGACAAGGTGGTGGCCGCCTCGCCAGGCATCGAGCTCAAAACCGCACCCGAAGGCTATGTCAAGGTGCACCAGAACCACCACCTGTGGAGCAAGTCGCGCATCGCCATGGGCAACAAGGACGGCACCTTCAAGGTGGTGGCCGAGTCGCCCAACCTGATCGAGCCCGATCCGTTCCCGAAGGGCTATCAGTAAGCAGGAATCCCCGCGAGGGGGTGCCGGTGGCGGCCATGGTTGCAGCAACGGATGGCCGCCACCCTTGTTCTCAGACAGACAGGTGACGCCATGGAATTTTCGGAAATGCTCAACATCGCCCTCATGCAGGGCTTCGCAGGACTCAGTCTGTTCTCGGTGCTGCTGCTCATGGGCCTGGGCCTGGCCATCATCTTCGGCCAGATGGGCGTGATCAACATGGCCCACGGCGAGTTCATGACCATCGGCGCCTACACGGTCTTTCTCTTTTCCACGCTGACAGAGAAGTTCGCACCCGGCTTTATGCCCTACTACTTCCCGCTGTCCATCGGTGTGGCCTTCATCTTGGCCTTCATCGCCGGCTGGCTGGTGGAGTGGGGCCTGATCCGCTTTCTCTACAAGCGCCCGCTGGACACGCTACTGGCCACCTGGGGCCTGAGCCTGGCCATCCAGCAGGTGTTCCGTTCAGCCATCGGTCCCAAGGAAGTCAGCCCTGCGCTGCCCGAATGGCTGATGGGCTCTTGGGCTCCGGCCCCGGGGTTGGACATCCCGATCAACGGCCTGTTTGTGCTGGGCCTCACGCTGCTGGTCACCTGCGGCGTTCTACTTGCCCTTTACAAGAGCCGCTGGGGCCTGCGGGTGCGCGCCACGGTGAGCAATCGCACCATGGCCAACGCCATCGGCATCAACACCAGCAAGACCGACCGCCTGACCTTCGCCATCGGTTGCGGCATCGCTGGTGTGGCGGGGGCAGCCTTCACCACCATCGGCTCCACGGGGCCGACCAGCGGCTCGCTCTACATCGTCGATTCCTTCCTGGTGGTGACTTTTGGTGGTGCCGCCAGCCTGCTGGGCACAGTGGCATCCGCCTTCGGCATCGCGCAGACGCAGTCCATCAGCGAGTTCTTCATCAGTGGCTCCATGGCCAAGGTGCTCACGCTGTCGCTGATCGTCGTGATTCTGATGATCCGCCCGCAGGGCCTGTTCGCCAGCAAGGTACGCCGCTGATCCTGCCCTCAATTCTGGAGTCCTACCATGAACAAGTTCACCGCATGGATCAACAGCAAGGGGCTGAGCAGCGTGCTCATCCTGGCCGTCGTGCTGCTGGTCCTCTTCCCGCTCGCCTTCGACATCTTCCGTCTGAACCTGGTGGGCAAGTACCTGACCTACGCCTTCGTGGCACTGGGTCTGGTCATGCTCTGGGGCTATGGCGGCGTGCTGAGCCTGGGCCAGGGGGTCTTCTTCGGCTTGGGCGGCTACGCCATGGCCATGTTCCTCAAGCTGGAGGCTTCCGACCCCGAGAGCACCAAGATCCAGTCCACGCCCGGCATCCCAGACTTCATGGACTGGAACCAGCTCACAGAGCTGCCCCTGTGGTGGCAGCCCTTCGAGCACCTGCCTTTCGCGATCATTGCCGTCGTCGCCATTCCCACGCTGCTGGCTTTCATCATCGGCTACGCCATGTTCAAGCGGCGCGTAGGTGGTGTGTACTTCGCCATCATCACCCAGGCGGTGGCGCTGATCCTCACGGTGCTCATCATCGGCCAGCAGGGCTACACGGGCGGCGTTAACGGCATGACCGACCTCAAGACGCTGCTGGGCTGGGACATCCGTACCGACAGCGCAAAGTACATCCTCTACTACCTCTGCGCCCTGCTGCTGCTGGGCAGCATCGCACTGTGCCTTTGGGTGCAGAAGAGCAAGCTGGGCACCCTGCTGCTGGCCATGCGCGACAAGGAAGACCGGGTGCGCTTCTCGGGCTACGACGTGGCCATGTTCAAGGTCTTCGTGTTCTGCCTGGCGGCCGCGCTGTCCGGTATCGGAGGGGCACTGTTCACGCTGCAGGTGGGCTTCATGTCGCCGTCTTTCGTGGGCATCGTTCCCTCGATCGAGATGGTGATCTACGCCGCCGTGGGCGGGCGCATGAGCCTGGTGGGCGCGGTCTACGGCGCCCTGCTGGTGAACTTCGGCAAGACCTACTTCTCCGAGAGCTTCCCCGACCTCTGGCTGTTCCTGATGGCCGGGCTGTTCATCGGCGTGACCATGGCCTTCCCCGACGGGCTGGCTGGCGTATGGGAGAAGAAAGTCAAACCCTGGTGGGCGCGCAAGCAGGCTGAACGCCTGGCCATCCGCGCGGCCGTAGCGCGCGATGCTGCCACGCCGGTGCCCCCCACTGACGACATCAACGCGCCGAGCACTGTGCGTCCGCTGCATGCCACCCCCACGGGCCAGAACGCCTGAAACCCCAGGAGTCCATCATGAGCAACACCGACTTCGCCGTGGCCATCGAAGACCTGACGGTCTCCTTCGACGGCTTCAAGGCCATCGACAGCCTGACCCTCTATATCGACAAGAACGAGCTGCGCGTGATCATCGGCCCCAACGGCGCAGGCAAGACCACGCTGCTGGACCTGATCTGCGGCAAGACCAAGGCCAGCAGCGGCAGCATCAAATTCAGGAACGAGGAACTCACCGGGCTGGACGAGCACATCCGCGTGCGCCGCGGCATCGGCCGCAAGTTCCAGACGCCCTCGATCTACGAAAACCTCTCTGTCTTCCAGAACCTTGAGGTGTCTTACCCCGCCGGTCGCTCGGTCTTCGGCGCCCTCGGCTTCAAACGCACCGACGAGGTGAAGGCGCGCGTGCAGGTAGTGGCCGAGGAGATCGGCCTGGCCGACGCCCTCGAGATGGAATCCGGCCTGCTCTCGCATGGTCAGAAGCAGTGGCTGGAGATCGGAATGCTGCTGATGCAGGAGCCCGAGCTACTGATGCTCGACGAGCCCATTGCCGGGATGAGCGCCCGCGAGCGCGAGCTGACAGCCGAGCTGCTCAAGCGCATCTGCAAAGGCCGCTCGGTGATCGTGATCGAGCACGACATGGAGTTCGTCAAGCAGATCGCGCACAAGGTCACCGTGATGCACCAGGGAAAGATCCTCGCCGAGGGCTCCATGGAAGCCGTACAGGCCGACCCCAAAGTGATCGACGTCTACCTGGGCCACTGATTTCACCGGAGAACACACCATGCTCAAAGTCACCGACATGTACACGGCCTATGGCCAGAGCGAAGCGCTGCACGGCATCTCCTTCGAAGGGCACAAGAACGAGACGGTTGCCATCATGGGCCGCAATGGCATGGGCAAGACCACGCTGTTCAAGAGCCTCATGGGTGTGCTGCCGCTGAAGTCCGGTCGCATCGAAGTCGCGGGCCAGGACGTCTCTAAAGACGAAAGCTACAAGCGCGTCGCCAAGGGCATTGCCTACGTGCCTCAGGGTCGCATGATCTTCCCCACCCTCACGGTGGAGGAAAACATCCAGACCGGCCTGGAGAACTCCAGAACCAAGCAGATTCCGGACGAGATCTACGCGCTGTTCCCCGTGCTGTGGGACATGCGCCGGCGCAAGGGCGGCAACCTCTCGGGCGGGCAACAGCAGCAGCTGGCGATTGCCCGCGCCTTGGTGACCGACCCCAAGGTGCTGCTGCTCGACGAGCCCACCGAAGGCATCCAGCCTTCCATCATCAAGGACATCGCCAAGGCGCTTAACGAGATCCGCAAGCTGCGCGAGATCACCATCGTTGTGTCCGAGCAGGTGCTGTCCTTTGCCATGGACGTGGCCGACCGCCTGTTCGTCATCGAAGGCGGCCGCCTCGTGCACGAGACGCTGCGCGAGCAGACCGACGTCAATCGCATCAAGTCCTATCTCTCTGTCTGAAATCCATCCGTCTGATCCATCCGTTTTCTTTCGTCCTCAAGGAGCATCACCATGGCTGACACCCTCATCAAAGTTGATCTGACCCAACCCGCCCCCAGCAACCCGCTGGTGCACAACCGCTGGCACCCGGACATCCCGATTGCCGTGTGGGTCAAGCCAGGCGACGACTTCATCCTCGAGACCTACGACTGGACCGGCGGCTACATCAAGAACAACGACAGTGCGGACGACGTGCGCGACATCGACCTCACCACTGTGCATTACCTCTCAGGCCCGGTGGGCGTGCAGGGCGCAGAACCTGGCGACCTGCTGGTGGTGGACCTGCTGGACATCGGCGCCAGGGACGACAGCCAGTGGGGCTTCAACGGCTTTTTCAGCAAGCAAAACGGCGGCGGCTTCCTGACGGACCACTTCCCCCTGGCGCAAAAGTCGATCTGGGACTTCAACGGCATGTTCACCAAGAGCCGCCACGTGCCGGGCGTGGAATACGCCGGCCTGATCCACCCGGGCCTGATCGGCTGCCTGCCCGACAAGAAGATGCTCGACGAGTGGAACAAGCGCGAGGCCGAACTGATCGCCACCGACCCCGACCGAGTGCCCAGCCTGGCCAACCCACCCTTTGCGGCCACCGCGCACTGCGGCAAGGCCCAGGGGGATGTTGCCAACAGAGTGGCCGCCGAAGGCGCACGCACCGTGCCGCCTCGCGAGCACGGTGGCAACTGCGACATCAAGGACCTGTCGCGCGGCTCGCGCATCTTCTTCCCGGTCTATGTGGATGGCGGCGGCCTGAGCGTGGGCGACCTGCACTTCAGCCAGGGCGACGGTGAGATCACCTTCTGCGGTGCTATCGAGATGGCCGGCTGGGTCCACATGCGCGTCAACCTCATCAAGGGCGGCGTGGCCAAGTACGGCATCAAGAACCCGATCTTCAAGCCCAGCCCGATCACGCCCAACTACAAGGACTACCTGATCTTCGAAGGCGTCTCGGTCGACGAGCAAGGCAAGCAGCACTACCTGGACGTGACCGTGGCCTACCGCCAGGCCTGCCTGAACGCCATCGAGTACCTGAAGAAGTTCGGCTACAGCGGCGCCCAGGCCTACTCCATCCTCGGCACAGCGCCGGTGCAGGGCCACATCAGCGGTGTGGTGGACGTGCCCAACGCCTGCGCCACGCTGTGGCTGCCAACCGAGATCTTCGACTTCGACATCAACCCCACGGCCGCCGGCCCGGTGAAGTTCATCGACGGCAGCGTGCAGATGCCGATCTCACCCGACAAGAAGTAAGCCCCAG
Source organism: Acidovorax sp. (assembly GCA_036786185.1). GTDB lineage: Bacteria > Pseudomonadota > Gammaproteobacteria > Burkholderiales > Burkholderiaceae_C > Acidovorax. Next base: position 9,574 of record DAIQRN010000064.1, read on the forward strand.
GAGCCCTGCATGCCCACCTATGACTACGCCTGTCCGGCCTGCGGCGGCTTCGAAGCGCTGCGCAGCCTGTCGCAGCGCGATGAGCCTTGCAGCTGCCCGGACTGCGGCACTGCCTCCACGCGCGTGTTCGTGGCCGCACCACGCCTGGCCTGCCTGAGCAG
>DAIQRN010000495.1:0-2315 GCA_036786185.1 Acidovorax sp.
ACCTTCTGGCATGGCGACGGCGCCAGCAGCAGCGGGCGCATCGACTGCTACAAGCCCGCCACGCTGCAAAAAATGCTGGCCATCCTCTGGGCCGACATGGACAGGGGCGGCTTCTGCGGCGCACTCGCCAAAGACGTGCTGCACTTCAACGGCTAGCTCTTCAAGGGCGCGGGCCAGGACGGCTACAGCCTGCTGCTCACCCCCGCGCAGATCGACCTGCTGACCCAGGCCGCGCGCGCCAACTGGCGCGAGGTCGAGCCCGCCATCTTCGGCACCCTGCTCGAGCGCGCCCTCGACCCCACCGAGCGCCACGCGCTTGGGGCCCACTACACCCCGCGCGCCTATGTCGAGCGCCTGGTGCTGCCCACCGTCATCGCCCCGCTGCGCGCCGAATGGGCCAACGCCCAGGCCGCCGCCCTGGCGCTGACCTACGAGGCCGACACCCTGGAGGCCGCCGCCCCCGCCGTCAAGACCAAAAGCGACTTTGCCGCCCTGGATCGGCACAACGCCGCCGTGCGCGCCAAGCGCAAGGAAGCCGTGCAGCAGGTGCAGGACTTTCTGCACCGCCTGTGCAGCCTGCGCGTGCTGGACCCGGCCTGCGGCAGCGCCAACTTTCTCTACGTCACACTGGAGCATTTGAAGCGCCTGGAGGGCGAGGTGGTGAACCTGCTCGAAGAGCTGGGCCAGCAGCAGGGCCAGCTCGGCTTCGAGGGCGAAACCGTCACCCTGCAGCAGCTGCTGGGCCTGGAGCTGAACCCGCGCGCCGCGGCGCTCGCCGAGCTGGTGCTGTGGATAGGCTGGCTGCAATGGCATGTGCGCACGCGCGGCCTGGCCAGCGTGGCCGAGCCCGTGGTGCACAACTACGGCAACATCGCATGCCGCGACGCCGTGCTGGCCTGGGACAGCCAGGAGCCGGCCTATGACAGCGCCGGCCGGCTGCTGAGCCGCTGGGACGGCACCACCTACAAAACGCACCCCGTCACCGGTGAACCCGTGCCCGACGAAGCCGCGCAAGTGCCGCAGTGGCGCTACACCGGCGCCCGCAAGGCCGACTGGCCGCGGGCGGATTTCATCGTCGGCAACCCGCCCTTCATCGGCGCCGCCGCCATGCGCGAGGCCCTGGGCGACGGCTACGTGCAGGCCCTGCGCGCCGCCTGGCAAGAGGTGCCCGACAGCGCCGACTTCGTCATGTTCTGGTGGCAGCACGCCAGCGCGCAGGTGGCCGCCGGCCACACGCAGCGCATGGGCCTGATCACCACCAACAGCCTGCGCCAGACCTTCAACCGTCGCGTGGTGCAGGCCGCGCTGGACGCCGGCACGCACCTGCACATGGCGATAGCCGACCACCCCTGGGTGGACGCCGCCAGCGGCGCCGCCGTGCGCATTGCCATGACGGTGCTGGCCGCCGGGCCGGGCGAGGGCCAGCTGCTGGCCGTGACCGCCGAGCAGGCGGGGGAATTTGGCGAGGTGGCCGTGCAGCTGCAAGGGCGCACCGGCCTGATCCACGCCGACCTGAGCGTGGGCGCCAACGTGGCCGCCGCCCAGCCGCTGCGCGCCAATGAAAACCTGAGCAACCGGGGCGTGCAACTGTTTGGCGCCGGCTTCATCGTCACCCCCGAGCAGGCCGCTGCCTTACTCCCTCTCCCTCTGGGAGAGGGCGGGGGTGACGGCAAGCAGCAGCTGATCCGCCCCTACCGCAACGGCCGCGACCTGACCGACAGGCCGCGCGGCGTACAAGTCATAGACGCCTTTGGCTGGACAGCCGAGCAATTGCGCGACCAGCAGCCCGCTGTTTACCAATGGCTGCAGGAGCGCGTGAAACCCGAGCGCGACCAAAACAACCGCGAAAGCCGGCGCAAGAACTGGTGGTTGTTTGGCGAAACCAACCCCAAGCTGCGCAAACAGCTCGCCGGCCTGCCCCGCTACATCGCCACCGTCGAAACCGCCAAGCACCGCACCTTCCAGTTCCTGGACGCGGCCATCCTGCCGGACAACATGCTGGTCGCCATCGCCCTTCAAGATGCCTACACCCTGGGCGTGCTCTCCAGCCAGCCGCACATCGAATGGGCGCTGGCGACGGGCGGAACGCTGGAAGACCGGCCCCGCTACAACAAAACCCGCTGCTTCGAAACCTTCCCCTTCCCCAGCGAAGACACCGGCCTGACCCCGCTGCTCCATGCACGCATCGCCGAGCTGGCGGAAAAGATCGACGCGCACAGAAAGCGCGTGCTCTCCCCACTCCCTCTCCCGCAGGCGGGAGAGGGCAGGGGTGAGGGTGCAGGCAGCGGGCGCAGCGCCAGCACACCCCCTCACCC
>DAIQRN010000065.1:0-9716 GCA_036786185.1 Acidovorax sp.
TCTTCATCGACGAAATCGACGCCGTGGGCCGCCAGCGTGGCGCGGGCCTGGGCGGTGGCAACGATGAGCGTGAGCAGACATTGAACCAGATGCTGGTCGAGATGGACGGCTTCGAGACCAACCTCGGCGTGATCGTGGTCGCCGCCACCAACCGGCCCGACATCCTGGACGCTGCCCTGCTGCGCCCGGGCCGCTTTGACCGCCAGGTCTATGTAACGCTGCCCGACATCCGCGGCCGCGAGCAGATCCTGAACGTGCATATGCGCAAGATCCCCGCAGGGCAGGACGTGAACCCGGCGATCATCGCCCGCGGCACGCCCGGCATGAGCGGCGCGGATCTCGCCAACCTGTGCAACGAGGCCGCCCTGATGGCCGCCCGCCGCAATGCCCGCGTGGTGGAGATGCGGGACTTCGAGAAAGCCAAGGACAAGATCCTCATGGGCCCAGAGCGCAAGAGCATGGTCATGCCCGAGGAGGAGCGTCGCAACACGGCATACCACGAGTCCGGCCATGCGCTGATCGGCAAGCTGTTGCCCAAGTGCGACCCGGTGCACAAGGTCACCATCATTCCCCGCGGCCGTGCCCTGGGCGTGACGATGAGCCTGCCGGAGCAGGACCGCTACAGCTACGACCGCGAGTACATGCTCAACCAGATCAGCATGCTGTTTGGCGGCCGCATTGCCGAAGAAGTGTTCATGAACCAGATGACCACCGGCGCCAGCAATGATTTCGAGCGGGCCACTCACATCGCCCGCGACATGGTCACTCGTTATGGCATGACCGATGCCCTCGGCCCCATGGTCTATGCGGAAAACGAAGGCGAAGTGTTCTTGGGCCGTTCGGTGACCAAGACCACCACCATGAGCGAGCAGACCATGGAAAAGGTGGACATGGAAGTTCGTCGCATCATCGACGAGCAATACAACCTCGCGCGCCGCCTGATCGAAGAGAACAGCGACAAGATGCACGCCATGGCCAAGGCCCTGCTCGAATGGGAAACCATCGACACCGAGCAGCTGGACGACATCATGGCCGGCAAGGAGCCCCGTCCGCCCAAGGACTGGACGCCACGCACGCCCCCCTCGTCGGGTGGCGACAACTCCAGCGGTGGCACGCCTGCGGTAGCCGCCGACACGGCCCCCACGGTGGCCTGAGCCAGGCGAGACGCTGCATGACGACGAACGGGGCCTTGAGCCCCGTTTTTCGTGCCCCATCCCAACCCCACCATTGATCCCGATGCACTGGCAAACCGCCCGCTTCGCCATTGATCTGCGGCGCCCGCAGGTGATGGGCATCGTCAACGCCACGCCGGACTCGTTCTCGGACGGCGGGCAGCACGCCAGCACCCGGGCCGCGCTGCAGCACTGTGAGCAACTGCTCAAGGACGGCGCCGACATCCTGGACATCGGCGGTGAATCCACCCGCCCCGGCAGCCCGGCCGTGCCGCTGGCGCTAGAGCTGGCGCGCGTGCTGCCCGTGGTGCGGGAGGCGGTGGGCCTGGGCGTTCCGGTCTCGGTGGACACCTACAAGCCAGAGGTCATGCAGGCCGTGCTGGACTTGGGCGCCGACATCATCAACGACATCTGGGCGTTGCGCCAACCGGGGGCAGCGGCAGTGGTGGCAGCGCACCCGCGCTGCGGCGTCTGCCTGATGCACATGCATCGCGACCCTCAGACCATGCAGGTCGCGCCGATGGATGGTGATGCTGTAACGCAAGTGCTATCATTTTTAGAGCTATCAGCGCTTGACTTGCAAGCGCTAGGGGTCGAAAAGACTCGAATTGTTCTGGACCCCGGCATCGGCTTTGGCAAGACCGTGGCACAGAACTTTGCGCTGCTGGCGCGGCAGTCGCAGCTGCTGGCGGCGGGTTACCCCGTGCTGGCGGGCTGGTCGCGCAAATCGTCGCTGGGCACGGTGACCGGCCTGCCGGTGGACGAGCGCATGGTGCCCAGCGTGGTGGCGGCCGTGCTGGCCGTGGAGCGGGGCGCATCCATTGTGCGGGTGCACGATGTGCGCGAGACGGTGGCGGCGCTGGCGGTATGGCAGGCGATGAAAGAACAACGAGGAGAAAACCCATGACACGCCAGTACTTTGGTACCGACGGCATTCGCGGCACGGTAGGCCAGCCGCCCATCACGCCAGACTTCGTGCTGCGCCTGGCCCACGCCGTGGGCCGCGTGCTGCGCCGCACCGAAGAGCGGCCGACGGTGTTGATCGGCAAGGACACGCGCATTTCGGGCTACATGCTGGAGAGCGCGCTGGAGTCGGGTTTCAACTCCGCTGGGGCGGACGTGGTGCTGCTGGGCCCGCTGCCCACGCCCGGCGTGGCTTACCTCACACGCGCTCAGCGCGCCAGCTTGGGGGTGGTGATCAGCGCCAGCCACAATCCGTATGAGGACAACGGCATCAAGTTTTTCAGCGCACAGGGTACAAAGTTGCCCGATAGCTGGGAACAGGAGGTGGAGGCCGCCCTTGCCGAGCAGCCCGTGTGGGTCGATTCGGCCTCATTGGGCAAGGCGCGGCGGCTCGACGATGCGGCGGGCCGCTACATCGAGTTCTGCAAAAGCACCTTCCCGCAGGACCTCACGCTAAGGGGACTCAAGATCGTGGTAGATGCCGCGCATGGCGCGGCCTACCAGGTGGCGCCCAAGGTCTTCCATGAGCTGGGGGCAGAGATGCTGTCTATTGGCTGCGCGCCTGACGGCCTCAACATCAACCGTGATGTGGGGGCCACGCACCCTGACGCCCTGGTGCGTGCGGTGCGTGCCAACCGCGCGGACTACGGCATTGCGCTGGACGGCGACGCCGACCGGCTGCAGATGGTGGACGCCACCGGGCGCCTGTACAACGGCGATGAGCTGCTGTACCTGATGGCCGCCGACCGCATGGGCCGCGACGAGCATGTGCCCGGCGTGGTCGGCACGCTGATGACCAACATGGCGGTGGAGGTGGCCTTGCAGGCGCGCGGCGTGAAGTTCGTGCGCGCCAAGGTGGGCGACCGGTATGTCCTGGAAGAGTTGACGCGCCACCGCTGGGTGCTGGGCGGCGAGGGCTCGGGTCACTTGCTGGCGCTGGACCGCCACACCACGGGCGACGGCCTGGTGAGCGCGCTGCAGGTGCTGCAGGCTTGCGTGCGCAGCGGGCACACCCTGGCGCAGTTGCTGGCGGATCTTGTGCTTTTCCCGCAGGTACTGCTCAACGTACGCCTGGCCCCGGGGCAAGACTGGAATGCCAACCGCGTGCTGCAAGACGCTACGCGCGACGTGGAGCAGGAGCTGGGCACCTCGGGGCGTGTGTTGATCCGTGCCAGTGGCACTGAGCCCTTGCTGCGCGTGATGGTTGAGGCGCGTGACGCACGGCAAGCCAGCGCCTGCGCCCAACGCCTGGCCGACGCTGCCCGCGCGGGTTGAAGATTCGCGTAATCCCCGATGCCTTGCGGCGCGCGCGTCGATAAGGTCCGGGTTCTCTGTGGCATGAAGCCTGTTGGCTCATAGGCACACATTCCATTTCATTTTTTGGAGAGAACCCGCCATGCACAAATCCCTCGTACGCACCGCAGCCGCCTGTGTGGCCACCGTCGCCGCCTTCGCGGCAGCCCCGGCACATGCGGGCAAGACGCTCGATAGCATCAAGTCGCGCGGCCAGGTGGTCTGCGGTGTCAACACCGGGTTGGCGGGTTTTTCAGCAGCCGACTCCAATGGCAAGTGGTCGGGCCTGGACGTGGACATCTGCCGTGCCCTGGCGGCCGCCGTGCTGGGCGACGGCGAAAAGGTCAAATACGTGCCGCTGAACGCGCAGCAGCGCTTCACGGCCCTGCAGTCGGGCGAGGTGGACATCCTCTCGCGCAACACCACGTTCTCGCTCACGCGCGACGCCTCGCTGGGCCTGCACCAGACGGCCGTGACGTACTACGATGGCCAGGGCTTCATGGTGCCGACCAAGAGTGGCATCAAAAGCGCCAAGCAGCTCAAGGGCCAGACGATCTGCGTGCAATCGGGCACCACCACCGAGAAAAATCTGACCGACTACTCCAAGGCAAACAATCTGGGCTTCAAGCCCGTGGTGTTCGAAAAGGTCGAGGCCGCCACGGGCGCCTACTTTGCGGGCCGCTGCATCGCCTACACCACGGATGCCTCGGGCCTGGCCTCGGTGCGCAACAAGGAGGCCAAGGACCCGGCCGAGCACTTGATCCTGCCCGAACTGATCTCCAAGGAACCCCTGGGGCCCATGGTGCGGCGTGGCGACGATGAATGGTTCGCCATCACCAAGTGGGTGATCTATGGCCTGATCGAGGCCGAGGAATACGGCGTGACCCAGGCCAATGTGGACCAGCAAAAGGCCAGCAGCACCGACCCCGTGGTGCAGCGCATCCTGGGCACCACCGAGGATTCCGGCAAGCTTCTTGGGCTGGACCGCGACTGGATGGCCCGTGCCATCAAGACGACCGGCAACTATGGCGAGATCTTTGAGCGCAATGTGGGCCCCAAATCGGCCCTGGCGCTGCCGCGCGGCCTGAACAACCAGTGGAACAAAGACGGCCTGATGTACGCCTACCCGATCCGCTGATCGGGCGAACTGTCGAGCCGCAGCCACCGCGCCGGGCACACCGACCCGGCGCGGTGCGTCACCCCCCCCAAAAAAAAAGGCAGCGGGCCATCCGTCGGCTGCTTCCTGTCGCACTCCACCGAACAGGCATGTCTCCACCTCGCATCCCTCCCAAAAAAAGGGCCTGGTCCTGGCGCAGCCAGGCGTTCCGGGGCCTGATCTATCAGGCCGTGGCCTTGGGCCTGATCGCGTTCGTGGTCTGGTTCCTGGCCAAGAACACCCTGCACAACATGCAGGTGCGCGGCATCCAGAGCGGTTTTGACTTTCTCACCCAGCCCGCGGGCTTTGACATTGGCGAAGGCCTGTACACCTTCGATTCGGGCGAGGCCTATTGGCGCGCCTTTCTCATGGGCGTGATGAACACGCTGCGCGTGGCCATCATCGGCATTGTGCTCACCACGCTGCTGGGCACGGCGCTGGGCGTGGGGCGGTTTTCGCGCAACGCCTTGGTGCGCGGGCTGTGCTCTGCCTACGTGGAGTTCTTTCGCAATGTGCCGGTGCTGTTGCAGCTGCTGATGTGGTACTTGCTGCTGACCGACCTGCTGCCCGCGAGCTATGAGCCCTGGAAAGCCGGGCCGTTTTATCTGAGCAAGGGCGGGTTGAATTTTCCGATTCCGGTGTGGGCCGCAGGTCATGCCTGGGCGGCGGTGGGCCTGCTGCTGGGCTGCGTGGGGGCTTGGGCGTACCGGCGCCGTGCGCTGCGTCGCTTTGAGGCCACGGGCCAGGTGCGCAGCCTGGTGTGGGTGCCGCTGGCCGTGGTGCTGGCAGGGGGCGTGCTGGGCTGGCTGGTGGGGGGCGCGCCCACCGCAATGAATGTGCCGAGCAAGGGCGAGTTCGCCATTGAGCATGGCGGCGCGCTCACGCCCGAGTTTCTGGCGGTGCTGCTGGGCCTGACGTTCTACACCTCGGCCTTTGTGGCCGAGGTGGTGCGCGCGGGCATCCAGTCGGTGTCGGTGGGGCAGGGCGAGGCGGCGGCGGCCCTCGGACTCAGCCGGGGGCAGCAGATGCGGTTGGTGATGCTGCCGCAGGCGCTGCGGGTGATCATTCCGCCGCTTACCAGCCAGTACCTCAACCTGACCAAGAACTCCTCGCTGGCCGTGGCCATTGGCTACCCGGACGTGGTGTCCATTGCCAACACGGCCATCAACCAGACGGGGCGCGCGGTGGAGTGCATTTCCATCGTGATGCTGGTCTATTTGTGCACCTCGCTGATCACGTCGGTGCTGATGAACTGGTACAACGCGCGCGCCGCGATCAAGGAGCGGTGAAGGCCATGACGGGAAAAACCTTCGAGCCCATCGCCGCGCGCCCCGCGCCGGCGCAGACCGGCGGCATGTTGGACTGGGTTCGCTCCAACCTGTTTGCGGACTGGCGCACATCCCTGTCCACCGTGCTCATCGGCGGGTTGCTGCTGTGGTATGTGCCGCAACTGGCCCACTGGGGATTGTTCAGCGCCGTGTGGCAGCCCAGCGCCGACGCCTGCAGGGTGGACGGCGCGGGCGCCTGCTGGGGCGTGGTGGCCGAGAAGTACCGGCTCATCATCTTTGGCCGCTACCCGTTTGACGAGCAGTGGCGCCCGCTGGTGGCCACGCTGCTCATGGTGGCCATGCTGGTGGCCAGCTGCACGCGCGCCTTCTGGCGCCCCTGGCTGGTGCTGCTGTGGCTGGCGGTGCTGGGCAGCTTCTTTGCGCTGATGTACGGCAACGTGCTGGGCCTGGCCAAGGTGGAGACGGACCGCTGGGGCGGCCTGCCCCTCACCATCTTGCTGGCTACGCTCTCCATCGTGATGGCGTTTCCACTGGCGCTGCTGGTGGCGCTGGGGCGGCGCTCGGCGCTGCCTGCCATTCGCACGGCCTGCACGCTGTATGTGGAGCTGGTGCGGGGCGTGCCGCTGATCTCGGTGCTGTTCATGGCCTCGTTCATGTTTCCGCTGTTCATGCCGCAGGGCGTGAGCATCGACGTGCTGATCCGCGTGCTGGCGGGTATCACGCTGTTTGCGGCGGCGTACCTGGCCGAGGTGATACGGGGCGGGCTGCAGGCCATTCCCAAGGGGCAGGTCGAGGCGGCCGCCACGCTGGGCCTGTCGTACTGGCAGACGCAGCGCAAGATCGTGCTGCCGCAGGCCCTGGCCATCGTGGTGCCCGGCATCATGAACAGCTTCATCTCGATCTTCAAGGACACCTCGCTCGTCACCATTGTGAGCCTGTACGAGTTGACCGGCGCTCTGGGCCTGGCGCTCAATTCCGACGCCGACTGGCGGCCTTACAAGATCGAGGGCTACCTCTTCATCGCGTTCATCTACTTTGCCTTCTGCTTTGCCATGTCGCGCTACAGCCTGTGGATCGAGAAACAGGCCAACAAGGGGCGCATGAGATGACGCGCCCCCTGAAACAGCTCCTATGACTGAACCCATCATCACCTTCGACAAAGTCAACAAGTGGTACGGCAACCACTTTCATGTGCTGCGCGACATCGACCTCTCGGTCGCCAAGGGGGAGCGCATCGTGGTCTGCGGGCCTTCGGGCTCGGGCAAGTCCACGCTGATCCGCTGCATCAACCGCCTGGAGGAGCACCAGGAGGGGCGCCTCGTGGTCGATGGCATCGAGCTGTCCGACGACGTGCGTGCCATCGACACCGTGCGCAAGCAGGTGGGCATGGTGTTCCAGCAGTTCAACCTGTTTCCGCACCTCACGGTGCTGGAAAACCTGACGCTCTCGCCCATGTGGGTGGGCAAGGTGCCCAAGAAGGAGGCAGAGGCGCGTGCCATGCAGCAACTGGAACGCGTGCGCATCGCCGAGCAGGCGGACAAGTACCCGCTGCAGCTCTCGGGCGGCCAGCAGCAGCGCGTGGCGATTGCCCGGGCGTTGTGCCTCACGCCCAAGATCATGCTGTTTGACGAACCCACCAGCGCGCTGGACCCGGAGATGATCAAGGAGGTGCTGGACGTGATGATCGAGCTGGCGAACCAGGGCATCACCATGATCTGCGTGACGCACGAGATGGGCTTTGCCAAGGCCGTGGCCGACCGCGTGATCTTCATGGACCAGGGGCAGATCGTGGAGCAGAACACGCCCGATGCGTTCTTCAACAACCCGCAGAACGAGCGCAGCCGGGACTTTCTCTCGAAGATCCTCGGGCACTGAGGTTTGCTATCAAATAAAGAGCTTCTGGCGCTTGCCTGTATTGGTTTTCATATTGAAAACCAATCGAAATCAAATACTATCAAGCGCTAGCAGCTCTCTTTTCAGGAGTAAGCCCCCGGCGTCTTGCGGGTGCGCTGACGCATGAAAGCCTCCAGTTGTGCCGCGGGCAGGGGTGTGCTCAGGTGGTATCCCTGGGCCTCGTCGCAGTGGTGGGCGCGCAGAAAATCGAGTTGCTCCTCGGTCTCCACGCCCTCGGCCGTGGTGCGCATGCCCAGGGCTGGGCCATGCGGATGATGGCGCTGACGATGGCCCGGTCGTTGGCGTCGTCGCCCAGGTCGCGGACGAAGGACTGGTCGATCTTGAGCTTGTAGATCTGAAAGCGCTTGAGCTGGCTCAGCGACGAGTAGCCCGTGCCAAAGTCGTCGATGGCCAGTCGCACGCCCAGGGCATGCAGTTGGTCCATGGTGGCCACGGCGGCATGCGGGTCGTCCACGGCCACGCCCTCGGTTAGCTCCAGTTCCAGCGCGTCGGGCGGAAGATCGGCTTCGGCCAGCATGCGGCTGACCCGCTCGGACAACTGCGGCTGGCGAAACTGGATGGCCGACAGGTTGACCGCCACCGTGAGCTGCGGGAAGCCGCGTGCACGCCACAGCTTGAGCTGGCCGAGCGCCGTGCGCAGCACCCATTCACCGATCTGCTGGATCTGCCCGCTGTCCTCGGCGATGGGGATGAATTCGGCGGGCGAGATGTCGCCCAGCTGCGGGTGCTGCCAGCGCAGCAGGGCTTCCACGCTGTGCACGGCGCCGGTGGCCAGGCACATCTGCGGCTGGTAGAGCAGGTGCAGCTGATCGCGCTCCAGCGCACGGCGCAGTGCGTTGTCGAGCTGCAGCGCGCGGGCGGACTGCGCCTGCATCTCGGGCGTGAAGAAGCGGTAGGTGTTGCGCCCGGCCTGCTTGGCGCGGTACATGGCCACGTCGGCGGACTGGGTAAGTGCATCGAAGTCGGCGCCGTCCTGCGGATAAAGGGCGATGCCCATGCTGGGCGCCATGGTCAGCTCGTGGTGGTCGATTTGGTAGTGCTGGCGCGAGGCCTCCTGCAGCTTGCCCGCCACGCGGGCGGCACCGTGCATGTTGGCGCCGGGCAGCAGCAAAATGAATTCGTCGCCGCCCAGGCGCGAGACGGTGTCCTTGTCGCGCACCACAGCGCGCAGACGCCGGGCGATTTCCACCAATAGCGCATCACCCACGCGGTGGCCCAGCGAGTCGTTGACGTGCTTGAAATGGTCCAGGTCCAGAAAGATCACCGCCAGTGGTGTGCCGTCCGTCTGCGCTACGCTGATGGCTTCGCGCGCGCGCTCGGCCAGCAGGCTGCGGTTGGGCAGGCCGGTGAGCGCGTCGTAGTGCGCCAGCCAGTAGATGCGCTCCTGGTCGGCCTTGCGGTCGTTGATCTCGCGGTGCAGGCTGTCAACGGTGTCGCGCAGCTCTCGGGTGCGGTCCTGCACCTGGCGTTCTAGCTCCTCGTGCGCACGGGCCAGGGCGGCCTGGGTCTGCTTGCGCTCGGTGATGTCCATGGTGATCCAGATCGAGCCCTGGGACGGGTCGGCCGGGTCGATGAGCTTGGCGCGCACTTCGCAGGTCACGGGCGTGCCGTCGCGGCGGCACAGCTCGACCTCGCCTTCGTAGTGGTGCCCGGCCACCAGGTGCGGGTAGCAGCGGCTGCCCACGTCTTCCCAGCCCGCATCGCTGGTGTACCAGCGGCGCGAAGGGCTGCCCAGCAACTCGCCGCTCTGGTAGCCCAGCATCTGCTCGAAGTGGCTGTTGCAGCGTGTCAGGTGCCGGTCGCGCAGGAAGACGATGCCCACCATGGCGTTGTCGAACAGGAGCTGCTTCTCGTGCTCGGCAGCGCTCAGGGCTGCCTGGGCGCGCTTTTGCTCGTCGATGTCGTCCAGGATCCAGATGGAGCCCTCGG
>DAIQRN010000496.1:0-2302 GCA_036786185.1 Acidovorax sp.
CAACGCTGCAGGCCCCGGGCGATTTGCGCGGGCAGGTGCTCATCCATGACCAGTCCGTCGATACCAGCACGGGTTTTGCCAGTTGGCAGGCCTGGCTGCGCCATGCAGGGGTGCAGGGGGTGCCCACCGACCGGGGCTTGCGCATCAACAACTCGGCTGCCGTGCTGCAGGCGGCCGTTGATGGCCAAGGCGTGGCACTAGCGCGCAGCGTGATGGCGCATGACGACCTGGCTGCGGGCCGGCTGGTGCGGCTGTTTCCGCAGGTGCGGCTGGACTCGGCCCTGGCGTATTACGTGGTGTACCGCCCAGAGTGCATTGCACAGCCCAAGGTGGCCGCGTTTCGGGACTGGCTGCTGCGCGAGGCGCATGGCCCCGCGTAGGTTCCCAGCGCTGTTTAGGCTTTCAGCACGCGCCCAGGGTTCATGATGCCCTGCGGATCCAGCGCCTGCTTGATGGCGCGCATCATCGACAGCGCCACGGGCGACTGGTACTTCTCCAGCTTGTCGGCCTTGAGCTCGCCCACGCCGTGCTCGGCGGAGAACGAGCCGCCAAACTCGGCCACGGCGTCGTACACCAGCTGGTGGACGCGCTCTTCGTTGTCACGCAGGAAGGCCTTGGGGTCGCCCTCCACAGGTGCCTGCACGTTGTAGTGCAGGTTGCCATCGCCCAGGTGGCCGAAGTTGACCAGGCGCACGCCGGGAATCTCGCGCTGCAGCACCGCATCGGTGTGTGCCACAAATGCGGGGATTCGCGAGATCTGCACCGAGATGTCGTGCTTGATGTTCAGGCCCTCTTCGGCCTGGGCGAGCGGAATGCTCTCTCGGATGTGCCAGAGCTGGTGCGCTTGCGTGAGGTTTTCGGCCACTACGGCATCGGTGACGCAGCCGGCCTCAAACGCTTTTTCGAGCAGAGATTCGAAGCGTGCGCGGGCGTGTTCTTCAGATTCGCTGTCGGAATTTTCGAGCAGCACGCACCAGGGCGCATCGTCCTGGCCCAGGAAGGGCACGCGCAGTTGCGGCATGTGCTTGCCCACCAGGCTCAGCGCAAACTGGCCCATCACCTCAAAGCCCGTCAGGCCCGCGCCCAGCTGCTGGTGCGCCATGCCCAGCAGTTGCACGGCGTGTTCCATGGAAGGCACGGCGGCCCAGGCGGTGAGCTTGGCGGCGGGCTGGGGGTAGAGCTTCATGCACGCGGCGGTGATGATGCCCAGCGTGCCTTCGCTGCCGATGAACAGATCGCGCAGGTCGTAGCCCGTGTTGTCCTTGCGCAGGCCTTTGAGGCCGCTCCACACCTCGCCTTGCGGCGTGACCACTTCCAGCCCCAGGCACAGGTCGCGCGTATTGCCGTAGCGCACCACCTGCGTGCCTCCTGCGTTGGTGCCCAGGTTGCCGCCGATGGTGCAGCTGCCTTCGGCCGCCAGCGACAGGGGGAACAGGGCGCCCGCATTGCGCGCCACTTCCTGCAGGTTCTGCAGGATGCAGCCGGCCTCCACGGTCATGGTGAGGTTGTCGGTGTCCACGTTGCGCACGGCGTTCATGCGCGTGAGGCTGAGCACGATCTGCGTGCCCGATGCATCGGGCGTAGAGCCCACGGCCAGCCCGGTGTTGCCGCCCTGCGGCACGATGGCGGTGCCTGCCGCAGCGCAGGCCTTGACCACCGCTGCCACTTCGGGCGTGCTGGCCGGGCGCACCACAGCCAGGGCCTTGCCGCGCACGCGGCGGCGCCAGTCTTGTTCCCAGGCGGTGAGGTCGCCTTCGGTCAGTACATGGGCATCGCCCACGATGGAGCGCAGGGTGTCAAGCAAAGAGGTCATGGCAGAGCGTCTTCAAGATCGGTAAACAGGAGGGCTGGCGGAGGCGTGTCAGACAGACGCCCCAGCGGTATCGGCCGCCGCCCGGGCGTTGCGCTGGCGCAGGCGCACATGCAGCGTGCAGGCGGTGAACAGCACCAGGCACAGCGCCACTTCGGCCCAGGCCAGCCACTGCGATGGGGGCTTGTCGCTCCAGCCGCGCACCACGCCTTCGGTGAAATACAGCCAGATCACCAGGCTGACCCAGCGGTAGGTGTACATGCGGTTCTTGAGGATGCCTGCCAGCGGGATGCACAGCGGCAGGGCCTTGATGGCCAGCCAGGTGCCACCGGGGCGCACAGGTGCCAGCACCAGCTCCCAGGCCAGGCACAGAACGATCAGGGCCAGCAGGCTGCCCGTGGCCACCCAGCGTGTAGCGGCAACGCCGTGGTCGGCGGGGGGATTGGGGATGGCGGGGGATGCAGTCATTGGGGTGGCATCATATCGGCCATG
>DAIQRN010000066.1:0-9674 GCA_036786185.1 Acidovorax sp.
AGGAAGCCCGCCACGTCAAGCTGGCCGACGAGGCCGTGCACATTGGCGCGGCGCCCTCGCGCGAGTCGTACCTGCTGGCCGACAAGATCATTGCCGCCTGCAAGCAGACCGGCGCACAGGCCGTGCACCCAGGCTATGGCTTCCTCTCTGAAAACGAAGCCTTCGCCAAGCGCTGCGAGGACGAAGGCATTGCCTTCATCGGCCCCAAGGCGCATTCGATTGCGGCCATGGGTGACAAGATCGCGTCCAAGAAGCTGGCCAACGAAGCCAAGGTCAACACGATTCCTGGCTACAACGACGCCATCAGCGGCCCCGAGCAGGCGGTGGAGATTGCCAAGGGCATTGGCTACCCCGTGATGATCAAGGCCTCGGCCGGCGGCGGTGGCAAGGGCCTGCGCGTGGCCTACAACGACAAGGAAGCGTTTGAAGGCTTTGCCAGCTGCCAGAACGAAGCCCGCAACAGCTTTGGCGACGACCGCATCTTCATCGAGAAGTTTGTACAGGAGCCGCGCCACATCGAGATCCAGATCCTGGGCGACAGCCACGGCAACGTGATTTACCTGAATGAGCGCGAATGCTCCATCCAGCGCCGCCACCAGAAGGTGATCGAAGAGGCGCCCAGCCCCTTCATCAGCGACGCCACCCGCAAGGCCATGGGCGAGCAGGCCGTGGCGCTGGCCAAGGCCGTGAAGTACCAGTCGGCCGGCACGGTGGAGTTCGTGGTCGGCAAGGACCAGGACTTCTACTTCCTCGAAATGAACACCCGCCTGCAGGTGGAGCACCCGGTGACGGAGTGCATCACCAGCCTGGACCTGGTGGAGCTGATGATCCGCGTGGCGGCGGGAGAGAAGCTGCCCTTGACCCAAGCCGATGTGAAGCGCGACGGCTGGGCCATTGAGTGCCGCATCAACGCCGAAGACCCGTTCCGCAACTTCCTGCCTTCCACTGGCCGCCTGGTGCGCTTCCAGCCGCCGGAGGAATCCATGTTCCAGTCCGACACCAGCAAGAAGCTGGGCGTGCGGGTGGACACGGGCGTGTACGAAGGTGGCGAGATCCCCATGTACTACGACTCGATGATCGCCAAGCTCATCGTGCACGGCACCGACCGCAACGACGCGATTGCCAAGATGCGCGCAGCGCTCAACGGCTTTGTGATTCGCGGCATCAGCAGCAACATCCCGTTCCAGGCCGCGCTGCTGGCGCACCCCAAGTTTGTGACGGGCGACTTCAACACCGGCTTCATCGCCGAGAACTACGGCAAGGGCTTCCACGCCGAAGACGTGCCGCACAGCGACCCGCTGTTCCTGGTGGCGTTGGCCGCCTTCATGCACCGCCGCTACCGCGCGCGCGCCTCGGGCATCAGCGGCCAGCTGGCCGGCCACGAGGTGAAGGTGGGCGAGCAGTTTGTGGTGGTGACGCTGGGCGCCGAAGGGCAGAACCAGCATCACGACGTCACGGTCTCTGATTTTGAAGACAAATCGGGCTCTAGCTCAGTATCTGTAGGCGGTAACAGCTATCAGATCAGTAGCAACGCCACGCTGGGCCAGATTCGGGTGCAGGGCGCATGCAACGGCCAGGGCTTCACCGCCCAGGTGGAGCGCGGTGTGGGCAAGAACCCGCTGGCGCTGCGCATTGCGCACAACGGCACGCAGATCGACGCGCTGGTGCTGTCGCCACTGGGGGCCCGCCTGCACAAGCTGATGCCCTTCAAGGCGCCGCCAGACCTGTCCAAGTTCCTGCTCTCGCCCATGCCCGGCCTGCTGGTGGATGTGGCGGTGCAGCCCGGCCAGAAGGTGCAGGCCGGCGAGAAGCTGGCCGTGATCGAGGCCATGAAGATGGAGAACATCCTGTTTGCCGCGCAAGACGGTGTGGTCGGCAAGATCGTGGCGGGCAAGGGCGAGTCGCTGGCGGTGGACCAGGTCATTCTGGAATTTCAATGAAATAGTCCTCCAGCGCTTATGGGATAAGCGCTGGCAGCTATCAAATAAGGAGTATTCAATGACCCGTCCCTTCAAGGTCCTGGGCATACAGCAGGTTGCCATCGGCGGCACCGACAAAGAGCGCATGAAGACCCTGTGGGTGGACATGCTGGGTCTCACGCAGACCGGCACCTTCCAGAGCGAGCGCGAGAACGTGGATGAAGACATCCTGGCCATGGGGCAGGGCGCCCACAAGGTCGAGGTGGACATCATGCAGCCGCTCGACATCGACAAGAAACCGGCCGTGCACACCACGCCGCTCAACCACATCGGCCTGTGGATCGACGACCTGCCCAAGGCGGTGGAGTGGCTCACCGCCAAAGGTGTGCGCTTTGCGCCGGGCGGCATCCGCAAGGGTGCGGCGGGCTACGACATCACCTTCTTGCACCCCAAGAGCAACGACGAGTTTCCGATTGCGGGCGAGGGCGTGCTGATCGAGCTGGTGCAGGCACCAGCGGACGTGATTGCGGCGCTGGGTTAAGCCGTACCGTCACAACGCCTCAAAGGGCCAGTCGCAGCGATGCGGCTGGCCCTTTTGCCTTGGTGGGGTACGCCAAAAGCAGCTTTCTGTCGCCATTGTGGTTCCAATCATGCTCTAAAAGCCGCGTTCTCCTGGTCGTTGCGCTACGGGTTGGCGTGCAAAGGCGGCATGTTGGCGGCTGTTGGTGCTGGTTTGACGCAGTGCAAAAACGCATGCACCCAACTGCTGTCTAAGTGCCGACATCGGTTCTTATCTGCGCACAAATATGCATCAATTTGACGGCAGATCAACGCACTGAATCAGTCCCAGGTTTTTGGGCCTTGGCGCTGGATTTGCGGGAATTTCTCGCCCAGAATCCGCACCGTCATGCCGCAGGGCTGGGCCAGGGCCAGAACCCTGGGCGCCCCAGGCCGCATTCGTTGCCACCCTTCTTGATGAAAGAAAACGCTCCATGTCCCATACCACCACTCCTGCCGCCCACCTTGCGCAGCCGGTTACCCTCCACCGCCACACGCCCGCACCCGCACCAGCACCCGCCGTGGCGGGCCCCTGGACGGTGGAGGCCATCCAGGCCCTGCTCGACAAGCCGCTGATGGATTTGCTGTTCGAGGCCCAGACCGTGCACCGCCAGCACTGGCCTGCCGGCGACATTGAGCTGGCCACGCTGCTGTCGGTCAAGACCGGCGGCTGCCCCGAGAACTGCGGCTACTGCCCGCAAGCGGCCGAGTTCGACACCGGCGTAAAGGCCGAAAAACTCATGGAGGTGGATGAAGTACTGCGCGCCGCCCAGGCCGCCAAGGACGCGGGCGCCACGCGCTTTTGCATGGGCGCTGCCTGGCGCGCACCCAAGGACCGCGATATTGAAAAAGTCAGCGCCCTGATTGGCGCCGTGAAGGGCCTGGGCCTGCAGACCTGCGCCACGCTGGGCATGCTCGAATCGCACCAGGCGCAGGCGCTGAAAGACGCCGGGCTGGACTACTACAACCACAACCTGGACACCGCGCCCGAGTACTACACCGACGTGGTGAGCACCCGCCAGTACCAGGACCGGCTGGACACCCTGCAGCATGTGCGCAGCGCGGGCATCAGCGTGTGCTGCGGCGGCATCGTGGGCATGGGCGAGGCGCCGGTACACCGCGCCGGGCTGATTGCCCAGCTGGCCAACCTGCAGCCGTACCCCGAGTCCGTGCCCATCAACAGCCTGGTGCGCGTGCCCGGTACGCCACTGGCCGACAGCGCGCCGGTGGACCCGTTCGACTTTGTGCGCGTGATCGCGGTGGCCCGCATCACCATGCCCACCGCCCGCGTGCGCCTGTCGGCCGGGCGCCAGCAGATGGGCGAGGCGGTGCAGGCGCTGTGCTTCATGGCCGGGGCCAACTCGATCTTCTACGGCGACAAGCTGCTGGTAACGGGCAACCCCGATGTAGAGGCCGACGTGCAGCTGCTGGCCAAGCTGGGGTTGAACGGGCACCGCACCACGGCGGCCGACAACCACTGATTTTGCTTTTATTTTGATAGCTTCCAGCGCTTGATGGTAAAGCGCTGGAGGCCGATTTGAATCACAATTTACGCAGCGTTCTCCAGCGCCTCCCAGGCCTTCAGCGTCTCGGCTGCGTACATCAGCGCGGGGCCGCCGCCCATGTAGGTGCACACGGTCAGCATCTCCTCCAGCTCTGCACGGGTGGCGCCCAGCTTGCGCAGTGCCTTGGTGTGAAACCCGATGCAGCCCGAGCAGCGCTGCGTGATGCCGATGGCCAGCGCCATCAGCTCCTTGTGCTTGGCGCTGATGGCGCCGTCGGCCATGGAGGCCTGGGCCAGTTGGCCAAAGCCGCGCATGGCCTCGGGCTGGGTCTTGCGCAGGCTCGACAGGCTTTCGTTGATGCCCTGGATCAGGCTGGCGTGGTCAAAGGTGCTCATGGTCAGAAGGCTCCGCGGTTTATTTTTTGGTGTTCAAGGGGCAGGTGTTCATGCCCAGCAGCGTGTAGGCCGGGCAAAAGCGGAACAGGCCGGTGGCCAGGGGCACCACGCCCAGCCAGCCCCACCAGCCGACGGTGCCGGTGGCAGCCAGGGCGATCAGGACCAGGCCTGCGGCAATGCGCAGGCTGCGGTCCAGGTTTCCAACGTTGGTTTTCATGATGACTCCTTGGGTTGTGACAAAGGGATGGATGGCCAAGGCCAGGGCTACAGCGCGTTGACCGGTATCTTGAGATAGGCCACGCCGTTGCTTTCGGCCGGGGGCAGGGCGCCGGCGCGGATGTTGACCTGCACGGAGGGCAGGATCAGCGTGGGCATCTCCAGCGTGGCGTCGCGCTGCGTGCGCAGGGCGACAAAGGCGTCTTCGCTGACGCCGTCGTGCACATGGATGTTGCGCTCGCGCTGCTCGGCCACGGTGGTCTGCCAGGCGGTGGCGCGGCCCAGCGGCGGGTAGTCGTGGCACATGAACAGGCGGGTTTCGGGCGGCAGGCTCAGCAGCTTGCGCACCGACCGGTAGAGCGTGCGCGCATCGCCGCCCGGGAAGTCGCAGCGCGCCGTGCCCACATCGGGCATGAACAAGGTGTCGCCCACAAAGACGGCATCGCCCACCTGGTAGGCCATGCAGGCGGGGGTGTGGCCGGGCACGGCCAGGGCGCGGGCTTGCAGCGTGCCAATGGCGAAGGTTTCGTTGTCGTGCAGCAGCTGGTCGAACTGGCGCCCGTCCGGCTCAAAGGCGGGCTCCAGGTGGAACACGGTCTTGAACACGCTTTGCACCTGGGTGATGGCGGCGCCGATGGCAATGCGCCCGCCCAGCTGGTCGCGCAGGTAGTGCGCGGCCGAAAGGTGGTCGGCATGGGCATGGGTTTCCAGAATCCACTGCACGGTGAGGCTGTGGGCCTGCACGAACTCGATCAGGCGGTCGGCGCTGTGCGTGCGGGTGCGGCCGGACTTGGGGTCGTAGTCCAGCACCGAGTCCAGCAAGGCGCAGTGGCCGCCGGGCCGGTCAAAGACAACGTAGCTCACCGTGCCGGTGGCGTCGTCAAAGAAGGGCTGAATCTGGGGTGTCATGGCGGGCGCTTCGTGGTGTTTCGATTTAGATGCATATAGTTTATTGACTTATAGATTGTCAGTCAATAGAATATCTACATTGAAATTGATTTGCATCACACCCATGCTCACCGAATCCCCCATCGATCTTGAAAGCCTGCGCCAGGCCGCCGAAAGCGCCTGCCGCCTGATGAAGGTCCTGTCCAACCGCGACCGCCTGCTGTTGCTGTGCCAGCTCAGCCAGGGCGAGAAGAGGGTGGGCGAGCTGGAAGAACTGGTGGGCGTATCGCAGCCCACGCTGTCCCAGCAGCTGGGCGTGTTGCGTGAAGAAGGCCTGGTGACTACACGCCGGGACGGCAAGAACATCTATTACGAAATCGCCAGCCCGCAGGCGCTGGCGGTGATGAACGTGCTGTTTGAGCAATTTTGCGAACCCGCCCAGAACCCGAAGGAGAACCCCGCATGCTGATCGACTGGACCCATTTCACCCCTTGGACATCTTTGGCGGGCGGGCTGCTGCTGGGCCTGGCCGCGGCGCTGTTCATCTTGTTCAGCGGCCGCGTTCTGGGCATCAGTGGCATCGTGGGCGGCTTGCTGCGCCCACGCAAGGGAGATGCGGGCTGGCGCCTGGCCTTTGTGCTGGGCATGCTGGTGGCCCCCAGTCTGTACGCGCTGTTTGCCGGCCCCTTGCAGCCACGCATTGATGCGGGTTGGGGCATGGTGGTGGTGGCGGGTCTGCTCGTTGGCGTGGGCACGCGCTACGGGTCGGGCTGCACCAGCGGCCACGGCGTGTGCGGGCTGTCGCGCCTGTCGCCCCGGTCGCTGGTGGCAACCCTGGCCTTCATGGGCGCGGGGTTTGTCACCGTCTTTCTCATCCGGCATGTCCTGGCCTGAGCGCCACAGTCCTCAGGGAGCAACGTTATGAAGAACCGATTTTCTGAATTTGTGGTGGGCCTCATCTTCGGCCTGGGCCTCATCGTCTCGGGCATGACCGACCCCGGCAAGGTGCAAGGATTTCTGGACCTGGCGGGCCTGTGGGACCCGTCGCTGGCCTTTGTCATGGGCGGTGCCATCGCGGTGGGGATCTTTGCATTTGCCCTGGCCAAGAAGCGCACGCGCAGTGTGCTGGGAGGCGCCATGCACCTGCCTTCCGCCAAGGATATCGACCGGCGCCTGGTGATTGGCAGCCTTGTCTTTGGCGCGGGCTGGGGTCTTGCGGGCTTTTGCCCGGGCCCCGCCATCGTGTCGGCCGGTGCCGGGCAGCCCAAGGCCATGGTCTTTGTGCTGGCCATGCTGGCGGGCATGTGGCTGTTTGAATGGGCCGAAAGCCGCCGCAACAAGCCCACAGGAGCGCAGGCGGGCTTGTGATCAAGGCTTGGGGTTGGCTTCGGCGTGCACCCCGCGCAGCAGCCGCAGCCCATTGCCGACCACCAGAAGGCTGGCCCCCATGTCGGCAAAAACCGCCATCCACATCGACGCGCTGCCAAAAACCGCCAGCACCAGGAAGACGGCCTTGATGCCCAGCGCCAGCACGATGTTCTGAACCAGAATGCCGCGCGTGCGCCGTGAGAGCCGAATGACTTCGGGGATGCGGCGCAGATCGTCGTTCATGATGACGATGTCCGCCGCCTCCACGGCGGTGTCGGTTCCGGCCGCACCCATGGCAAAACCCATGTCGGCGCGCGCCAGCGCAGGCGCATCGTTGATGCCGTCACCCGTCATGGCCACAGGGCCATACCGGGTCTGCATTTGCTCGATGGCCGACAGCTTGTCCTCGGGCAGCAGGTTGCCATGCGCCTTGTCGATTCCTGCCTGTCTGGCAATGGTATCGGCCGTGGATTGGTTGTCGCCGGTCAGCATCACGGAGGCCACGCCCAGCGCGTGCAACTGGGCAATGGCCTCGCGGGAACTGTCCTTGATGGTGTCGGCCACGGCAAAAAGGGCCAGCACCTCGGTCTGGCTGGCCAGCAGGGTCACCGTGCGGCCTTGGGACTCTTGTTCAGCCAGCATCGCCTCCAGGGCCGGGCTGCACAATCCTCGTTCTTCCATGAGCCGGTGGTTCCCCAGTACCAGGGACTGGCCGTCCAGTTGGGCGGCAACACCGCGCCCGGCAAGGGCCGTGAAGCCGGTCACGGGGCCCTGCTGGCCCGCAGCCAGGCCTTGGGCGATGGCTTTGGACACGGGGTGATCCGAGTGCCCAGCCAGGTCCGCGGCCCAGCCCAGAATCCGGGCCTCGGGATGGTTGTTGGACAGCGTCTGCCGGGCCACCAGCCGCGGCTTGCCTTCGGTGATCGTGCCGGTCTTATCGAGTGCGATGGCCTTGAGCTTGTGCGCGTCCTCCAGATACACCCCACCCTTGATGAGAATGCCGCGCCGCGCCGCAAAAGCCAGGCCACTGACCACCGTCACCGGCGTGGCAATCACCAGCGCACAGGGGCATGCAATGACCAGCAGCACCAGGGCCTTGTAGAGCGCGTCCGTCCATGTCAGGTCCATGACGACAGGGGAGAGCACCGCCACCAGCACGGCGATGAGGAACACGGTGGGGGTGTAGATGGCGGCAAACCGGTCCACGAACTGCTGCGTGGGTGCGCGCGCGCCCTGCGCCTGTTCCACCGCATGGATGATGCGGGCCAGGGTGGTGTTGCCGGCCTCTGCCGTCACCATCACCTCCAGCATGCCCGTTTCGTTGATGGTGCCGGCAAACACCGGGTCACCCGGTGCCTTGTCCACCGGAATGCTCTCGCCCGTGACGGGCGCCTGGTTGACCGCGCTGGTGCCGCTGGCCACCGTGCCGTCCAGCGGCATGCGCTCGCCGGGTTTGACCCGCAAGAGGGCGTTCACCGGAACCTGCGCCGCTGCCACCGTTGTCCAGCGCCCGTCCGGCTGGCGCACCTCGGCCGTTTCGGGCGCAAGGTCCAGCAGGCTCTTGATGGCATTGCGCGCCCGGTCCACCGCGCGGCCCTCGATCAATTCGGCAATGGCGTAAAGGGCCATGACCATGGCGGCCTCGGGCCATTGACCAATGAGAAAAGCGCCGGTCACGGCCACCGTCATCAGCGCGTTGATGTTCAGCCGCCCCTGCAGCAAGGCGGCAAACCCCTTGCGATAGGTGGAAAAGCCCGCCAGCCAGATGGCGGCGGCCGCCAGCGCCATGCCTACGCCCTTGAACATCGGCGTGTCCGGGGACAAAAAGGCCACGGCCTCAGCAGCAACGGCCAGACCCAGCGCCAATCCCAGGCGTCCCAGGCCCTGTGTGCCGGATTCGTGTCCATGGTCATCGCCCGATTCCTTGGCAGCCACGGGCTGCGGGTCAAACCCGGCCTTGCGGATGGCGGCCAGGGCTTGGGGGATCACATCGTCGGGTGCGTCAATGGCGAGAGTGCGTGCGCCGAGCTGAAAACCCAGCCCGCGCACCCCGACAACGGGTTCCAGCGCCCGGCGGATCTCGCTTTCTTCTGCGGCGCAGTCCATGGCGGCAATCCGGAACAGGGCACCCGTTGCGCCATGCCTATTGGGGGACGACGGCGCTGCGGCTACTTTCAGTGTGGGGGAACAGCAGGTATCGACGATGTCGATGTGGGGTTTTTGCGCTTCGTCGCAGCAGGATGGCATTCATTTTCTCCTTGATGCAGGGATTGGAAACCTTGAAGTCACTTCAAAGTCAAGCTGCATCGGGATAGGCTGGGGCAAGAGGCCGAATGTTAGATGCTTGGAGGACGCACACTTTAGATATTTAACATAATATACATCGTATCTAATTTGATGAAGCGATGGCTTAGCGCGTCGGAAATTTTGACAGCCTTGGACAAACCGCGCGGCTGTTTGCGTATGGGTAATCCATACGTTGTCTCTAACACGTGTGGGCCTGCGCCTTCGGGCGATTGCTTACGAGCATGGCGAAGGCGTTGTACGCGACCAAGTTCTGGCTGCGTCCCTGTATTGCCACAGCGCACGCCTGGGCGACGTGGTGGCGCAGTACAACCTGGGATGGATGTCCTTCTTCTTTCAGGCGGCGGCCGATCAGGGACTCGAAGTCGCCGGCAACATGCTGCGGGTCGTTGGCGGTCCTACTTCCGAGGTACCCGAATGCATGCGCCCGACGCCCCCGTGGCCGAGCCCCCATACGCGCAGCAACAAAATAGGCAACGGGCCACCACCATGGCAGCCACACAGTGCCCGTCTAAAACTAT